>NZ_JAAXCS010000036.1:0-11847 GCF_013309895.1 Wolbachia endosymbiont of Atemnus politus
TTTTTTTAAGCTTAGTTTCACGACAAAGGTCGTAAGGGAGACGGGGTCCTAAGACCCGAACCGGCGCAATTCTGCTGCCCGATCTCCAGTTACGGCCAGGGCCGATTTTGATTTTCCATCCCGATATTTATCTTAGCGATTGAGGAAAACCCTGGAAGACCTCAATCAGGATGGCCGTGGAAGGCAAGCCCTCCACTACCGCTCTCCATGGCAAACCACAGAATAAATAAACTGCGGCTGACGGGGATCGAACCCGAGACGTTTGCGCCACGAGCCAGACACTTACCCGCTGCACCATGGAGGCGGTTTTTTTTTCTTATTAGAAGAGGTTATATTACCAAGTTTATCAAGGCGTTTTTTATGTCTACTTTCTTTTGAAAACTCTGTCTCGAGGAATTGCTTGACTATGTCTTTCGCTAATCCACTCGCAATAAACCCTGCACCAAGACACAATACATTTGCGTTGCCATGCTCTCGAGCTAATTTTGCGATCTCAACACCACTACATAAAGCAGCATAGAGTCCCTCAAAACGATTTGCTACGGTCCACATACCCAAACCTGTACCGCAAATTAATATCCCATAATTTGCTTTTTTGTTTGTTATATCCTCCACAACTTTAACAGCGTAGTCTGGATAATCTACGCTTTTATGCTGAGCAGTACAACCTTGGTCTATTACTTTATAATCTAGAGCTTCCAGGTAAGGCTTAATTTCTGATTTTAGTTTGTAACCTGCGTGGTCTGAAGCAATTGATATTACATCCGACATATAAGAAATTATGACTTAAAGACGTTTATTATGGGTAGTTTATTTTAGGTTCTTTGTCAAGAAGCCTTGAAATAAATTTTGAGTTAGATGGCATAAATTCTGCATAATTTTTATCCTACTATTAATTCGATAAAATTGATTGCATAGGTAATATAAAATCAAGGTTATTATTATCTGACATAGTCGGTACAAAAGTCAGATTAATAAAAATAGGAAATAGTTTTGTTGGGCTCTGCCCATTTCACAACGAAAAAACTCCATCTTTTTCGGTGAGCAATACTAAGGGGTTATATTACTGTTTCGGTTGCTCAGCTCGTGGTGATTATTTCACAAACTGAAGGATTAAGCTTTAAAGAAGCACTGGAAAGGCTAGCATCAGCTACAGGTGTTGAGTTACCCAAAAACCTCAGTGTTGCTAGAGGAAGCGATAAGCTGTTTTCAACGTTAAATTTAGTTGCAAATTGGTTTGCACAGAAAAATCTAGGTGTTGTAGATTATTTAAAGCAACGCAGGATTTCACCTGAAACCATAGACAAATTTAGAGTAGGTTACGCATCAAGCTCTGGTTTGAAAGAATATTTGAACTCTTCAGGTTTTGGTTTCTGTTTTCAACGTTAAATTTAGCTGCAAATTGGTTTGCACAGAAAAATCAAGGTGTTGTTGATTATTTAAAGCAACGCAGGATTTCACCTGAAACCATAGACAAATTTAGAATAGGTTACGCACCAAGCTCTGGTTTGAAAGAATATTTGAACTCTTCAGGTACATTGAAAACGAGATTTTGATCGATGATAGATTGATAAATAAACATTTTCGTGATTATTTTAACGATCGGCTAATGTTTCCTATATGCAACATCGCAGGCAAAGCTATTAATTTTAGCGGACATGAATGAGTTCTGAGCAACAACCAAAATATTTAAACAGTCCAGAGAACCAATTATTTAAGAAGAGAGAGAATTTATATGAATTAAACTTTGCTTTAAGCGAAATACTCAAAAAACAGCATATATTTGTTTTTGAAGGGTATTTGTTTTTGAAGGGTAATAGCACTTACGTTATTTTCTCTCAAGTGATCTGCAATTTCTGATGGCTTGAGAAATTTATTCCAGTCATGTGTACCTTTCGGCAGCCAGTTTAATATGTATTCAGCGCCAATTATTGCAAGACAGAAGGATTTGATAGTTCTATTGATCGTAGATATAAATATCAGTCCCTCTGGTTTTATCAGTTCTATTGCTTTTTTCATGAAAAGATCTAAATTATCCACATGCTCACCTACTTCCATCAACAGAACCACATCGTATTTTTTCAGTTCTTCAATGCTGGTGTGTGTTTATTCTATATCTAACCCTACTTTTTTGCATGTGATTGTGCCACCTTTATGTTTTCTTCACATACATCTATTCCCGTAACATTAATGCCAACTCGAGCCATTGACTCTGACAAAATACCACCACCGCACCCAACATCTAGCAATGATAATTCTTTTAAATCACCCCCTTTTAATTCTTTTATTTTCTCAATAATGTAAGATACTCTCACAGGATTTATCATGTGCAATGGTTTGAATTTGCCATTCTCATCCCACCATTTGGAACAGATAAAAAATCTGTGGAAATTTGCTAAAGAAATCTCCATCTGTATGTATGGTGATAGTGCTGGACTTCATGCTGCTCTCAGAGTGGCAGAACTCGCTCTGCCAATACTTGAGCCTGGGTATACATTGAAGTTTGTAACTTTGCCAAGCAATAAAGACCCATAAGACGTATGTAATGAACTGGGGTATAAAAAAGAAGGCATATTGACTGTACTTGACCGTTCAACTAAACTGCATTCTGAATATTTATGGCATTATATAATCAGTAACAACCTACAAAATTACGAAAACTTGCTCCGGAAAAATATTCAGTTCTTGACTTCATGCTGCTCTCAGAGTGGCAGAACTCGCTCTGCCAATACTTGAGCCTGGGTATACATTGAAGTTTGTGACTTTGCCAAGCAATAAAGACCCATACGACGTATGTAATGAACTGGGGTATAAAAAAGAAGGCATATTGACTGTACTTAACCGTTCAACAGAACTGCATTCTGAATATTTATGGCATTACATAATCAGTAACAACCTACAATATTACGAAAAACTTGCTCCGGAAAAATATTCAGTATGTGAATGTTATCAGTAACAACAGTATTAGAAAGTATTACAGAGATTATTTTTATAATAAGGTCAGTGAATTTTTAAAACGAAGCTTCAAAAAGCAGATTTTTAACAGTAAAGCAACAAAAAGTGAATACCTTCTCAATAAATCTCCAGAGCTGATTGAAGCAGAGCAAAATCAGGCTATAATTCTGCGTATAGTAAAAGAATTTCCCGAAATCTTACACCATCCTATATTTTTTGAGCAATTTTCCCATTTTGAATTTACTAATGCAGAAATGAGGATCTTACAACAGCATGTAATTGATTTGGCAAATAGTGGAAGTAAGCTCGATAAAGAGGTTTTATTATTACCAGAATTTGGGCAGTCTAATGGTGCTGAAACCGTAAGGTTTATATTCGAAAAACTATCGTACTAAACAGTCAATTAAGCGAGAGAAAGTCTGCAGAAATTGCGTGGAATAGCATAGTGTTACTGAATGAATTAAATGTATTACAAGAAGAAAGAATTAAAGCAAGGCTGAGCGGTCATTTCGACTTAGAGGAGAGATTGATAGAACAAATAAAGCAAATAGAGTATTATATGCAGAAAATGCAAATGGAGCTTATTCAAAAGTAGATTCCTTTCTTGTCACCAAAGAGCTGCTGTTAACACAAAATATAGTTTTAAATTGTACACTGGTAATATATTTTTATAGAGGGGTACAATCATGAACGTAGTGAGTATTTTTTTTAATCAAATCTGCTAGAAATGGTAACATGAAAGGTGTGAAACTAGCTTTAAGCCTTAATAATATAACAAACAATCTTAAAAAACTCTTTTCGAGAATCAATCCTTTTAGAAATACAGGATCATCTAACCTGGATAATGATCAAGTTTTAAACCGTGCCTTAGGATACGCGGTAAACAGTCTTGATTATGATGCAATGGTATTGCTTATTAGCGCTGGCGCAAACGTTAATGCAATAGGCAGCAATGGTGTAAGCAATATAGTTTATGAATACGGGAGAGCACTTGCCCGAGGGAGAAGGCTATACCAGTGCAAGCTAGAGAGTTTCTCAAAGAGCATAGAGAAAAATGCTGTTTAGTGCTCGGTGAATTAATAATACACGGTGCAATGCCTAAAAATAACGAAGAAAGAAGAATATATTAAAGATGTTCGAAGAAAGAGAGGGTCTCAATGAGTTTAAGGAAGTCGTTAAGTGGAAGTTTGAGGCTATACCACCTAAGAAACCTCCTAGAACATTTGAGCATGAACAAAAAACATTAGCTATGATGATTTGCTTTCGAAAGAGCCCATTTACGATGAGGTGTATGACTCTAAGGTCAGTAACCCATTGAAAGAAAATGGTCATTTGAATATGTCAAAAAAGTCTATTTATGCTGAAGTATATGCTTCACGTAAAGAATCTACCGAAAATTTGTCGTTGAAAGATAGTGGTTATTCTAGTGTAGAGGATAACCGTATTTATGAGAAAATAGATCATTTTAAAGATGATGGGCGTATTTATTAGGAAATAGATCATTTTAGAAGGGATAACGGTTTTTATGATAGTGGTTATTCTAGTGTAGAGAATAAGCCTATTTATGCTAAAGTCTCTGATTCCAGAAATCATAAAAACCCACTTTATGTTAGTGCAGATGAATGTAAAGCACAGGAAGGGTCAGTTGAACAACAAGAGTCTATTTATGCTAAAGTAAATCTTTCCAAGAAAAGAGCAGAGAGAAAAGCAAAAGATATAAAAGCTAATTATGGAACTTATCACAGTTTAGTGCAAGATAAAGTACGTCAGTGGCAAGAGTGAATAAAACTCAATGAACAAAGCTCTACAGGCAGCAACAATCGAAAAGTTTATACCAGAGCTGGCTTTAGTGTAAAAGAAATAAAACAAAAGCATGAGAGCAAGAATTTAGCTGGCTACAAGTCTAATACAAAAGTTGAACAATTAAAAATAACTCCTAACTCTAAGGTAAATTCGGTGAATATTGAATGTGGAATAGAGAAGGGTGTTTGTCCTATAAAATAAACTACTTCAAAGTATAGTAGATGAATAAAAATATGGCAGAAATGTTCTGCTTCATTGTGCTACCAGGATCCAAGAGAAAAGAGGGCAGTGCGTGACACTGGGATCTAATTGACTCTATAATGGTATCATTGCCTTCTCTTCTTGTCAGTAATGGGATCCAGGTTGTTCACAAGCAAACTGATTCGGTGATCATGGAATGTAGCTAATCTTATGCTAAAAACGTTCTTGGTGAGGTTGCGTAGCCCTTCTCCAGTACTGGGATCCTGGAAAAATATAGGTCACGCGCTGGAATGACAAAGTTATCCCAAACAGCCTTTTCTTGTCATGCCAGCGCCTCCCCTTCTTGTCATCCAAAGTAGCCCCCAATGATGTCATCCCAGTACTGCTGTCGGTCTCAAATGCTGGATGAAAACTGGGCTGGAATGACATCTCTTTTGAATTGTTTTAGCTATAAAATTTAATAAATTTACCAAATGAAGAAAAAAGATGAAAGAAACCCAGTGATGCGAGTTTTGACCCTTTAATAATGTAACTTGGCGCTGTAATAATGTGCTGACGCTTAGTTTATTGGCTGCATGTGAAAAAAATTTCCATTAATTTCGCCAATAAATACCTTAAGTTTTTTACTGAATTTTTGTCGTTGATCCTGCAGGTCTAAAACAAATTTTGAGTCAGAAATACCCCTAGTAGCATGATAATAAGATTGATGAATGTTGCCAAGGGGTTTTTGGTTTTTTTTCTATGGTTTGAAAAAAACCTGAATGCCAGTAAGAGTGATATGCGGGAGTGATGAGACTTGAACTCATGACCTCATGCGTGACAGGCATGCTCTCTAACCAACTGAGCTACAACCCCCATTTTCTTTTGGTTTTTGCCTTTAAAGTTAATTAACACACTTCCTTGTGTCAATATTTTTGTTTGAACTTTGTTATCTTTTATATTACTATATAAATAATTTAATTTCACACATGGCTTATATAAGTAGTCATATTAAGGTTGAGCTATGGAGGATGAACTATTTGGAGGAATAAATATGATAAACTTGCCTGAAATCACTATATGTGATTTATCTGGATCTGGTGTACTTTTTGGACATAAAAATAGTCGCTAAAATGCAAAAATGGCTCCATACATATATGGGGTACATCAACAAAATCATATATGTCGGGTTTTTGACAATCAATTTAAATAAAAGGGGTTATTGAGTGGTAGGTAATAAATCTTAATTAATACAACTTGTTAATTACCTGGAACTTGGATGATTGCAGTCGGTAGAATTCCAGGAAATCACTTGAGTTATGCCGTGTCGTAACCGAAGTCACTTCACAATGTTATCCAGTGAATGTTTCTTTTGGGAAAAAATGAATCAAGCGAATTGGATAAATTTGGAATAATGTCGGTCGCTTTGGATGAGTTTGAACAACTGTATTAGGCCGAATAATTCTCCTTAAAGTTCAGAGGCGCAATTTGGCGCCATGTTGAATTGCATGTTAGTTTTGCTGTTGAGATAAATATAATGCTTTTAAAATTATTTGATTATTAAATTAATTTTTATAAGATTTTAGAAAGACCGAATGATATATTGGATTGGGCCAAATTTAGATTAATTTTTAATTAAAACATAATTAGAAAGCGACCCAATCCAAAATACGATGTTTACCGCATGGAATTAACTTTGACTCTGCTGAAAGCATAGGTCCACGCATGCGCACAGAGAGGTTGGCCCGGCGTCGAGCTATGCCATTTCCGGCGGAATTACCCGGTTTTTTAGGCTTGTATGCCAGACAAGTTCTCACTGGAATTCTTATGACGTAACTCTATAATTTATTTTCAAAATCATTTCCGCCGAGACCAGCGCCACTCCAAAGCTTTATTAATTCTTTAAATTATACAAAAATACAACATTATTCATTTGAAATAAAATGTTATAACAGTATGGACATCTCAATAAAGGTTAATTATCTATTTGAGAACTATTTTAAATTAATGTGTGTTTAATTAAATTGGGAAAATGCAATATAATTTTTTTAGCTTTATGAAAACACCTGTGCGGGGCGAAATAGCTATCTATGGATGGTTTTTATATGACATATACATATAATTGATTTGCGAAAACATTACCGTTGCTACAGTTGGCAATGAAGGCTTTATATGACGTTGCATATCAGGGTGGTCGCATTCTGTTTGTTGGTACGAAATTTCAAACGCTGAATATTATCGCAAATGAAGCAGTTCGTTGTAGTCAATATTATGTAAATTATCGATGGCTTGGCGGTATGCTTACTAACTGGGGAACTGTCTCTTCTACAATAAAAACACTAATTCAATATATATATGAAAAAATGCTAAATTATGAAAATAGCGTTTTAACGAAGAAAGAATTAGGGAATATTGAAAAGAAAAGGCAAAAGTTTGATAAGGCGCTCGGTGGCATTAGAGAAATGGGAGCAATTCCCGATATTTTATTTATCATTGATACTAATAAAGAGCATATTGCAGTTAAAGAGGCGAAAAAATGGGAATTCCAATATTTGCAATACTTGATACCAACTCTGATCCAAATAATATTACTTACCCTGTACCCCTGGAAATAACGACTCAATAAAATCAATAGAGCTCTATTGTAGATTAGCTGCCGACTTTATATTAGCTGGAATAGAGTCTAGTTTAGCAAGATCTGGAGTCAAGGTTGGTGATATAAAGGGTGACGAATTTATCCAAGTGAAAGGAGATGGTATTGTCCTAACCAAAACGGAGCATAGTAAGATTCATAAAGAAAACGAAAAGGAGGTAGTAACGAATGAAGATAAATCTAGATAGTGTAAAGGAACTATGTGATAGAACAGGGCTTGGTTTAAGTGATTGTAACAAAGCGTTAGAAGAGTGTAATGGTGATGTCAAATAGGCCATTGATAAGTTACGTACAATAGGGCTTGCTAAGGCTGACAAATGATGGATAGGCTAATTGCTGTGCATTTGGCCGAAAATCGTGGCGTATTGATTGAACTCAATTGTGAAACTGATTTTGTTGCAAAAAATGAGAAATTTATAGAATTAATCTCAAATTTAGCATCAATTGCTTATCAAGAACGTTGTACTAGTGCTGATAAATTAAAAAATGCCAAGTATAAAGGCGTTGGTACAGTACAGGAAGCCATTATGAATGGTACATCTGTCCTTGATGAAAAGTTAGAGCTAAGCAAACTTTGTTATCTAGAAGCTAAGGACGGAGTTATTGCTGGCTATGTACATGGTGATGTGCGTAATTTAGGTAAAACTGGAGCTTTAGTTGCACTGTAGTCGTCAGGTGATCAGTCATAGTTGCAAGAGGTTGGAAAGCAAATGGCAATGCACGTAGTTACTATGAAGCCTGAATCTCCCTCTATAGATGATTTTGATCATACAAAGTTGAATAATGAGCGTTCTATATTTGAAGAGAAAATAAAAAGCTTAAATAAACCTGATGAAGTAGCAAAGAAAATAGTAGATGGCCGAATGACGAAGTACTACGAAGAAGTTGTTTTACTAGAACAGAGATTTATAAAAGATGATAAAATAAAAATTTCTGATTTTATAAAATTGAGCGAGTCAAGTGTAAATTACTATTAAATTGTCTGATTATAAGTTACTTATTTTGGGTAGTAAAAATTAAGTAGTTAGAAATGACTGCCGCAACAGATGAAGGAAGTAAAATAAAATACTCTAGGGTATTATTTAAAATCTCTGGTGAAGCCTTGATGGGATCACGGCCTTGTGGTCACGACATAGAAATTGTAAATCAATTGTGCAAAGGTATAGCTGATGATTGCAAGCTAGGAGTGCAGGTATGTATTGTCGTTGGTGGCGGTAATATCTTTCGCGGTGCATCTGAATCTTTACGTGGTTGCGAAAGAGCAAGGAGTGATTATATTGGGGAATGCTTGCAACTATAATTAATGCTTTAATTTTACAAAACTTTTTAGAGAAAAATTAAGTGGATTCCAGGGTGTTGTCTGCAATACCTATGGCCACTGTATGTGAGCCTTATTTATGAAGGAAAGCTATTCGTTATTTAGAGAAGGGTAGGTAAGTGATTTTTGCAGCGGGTACAGGTAATCCATTTTTTACTACGGATACAGCTGCGGCTCTACGTGCTGTTGAAACGAATTGCGATGTTATTCTGAAAGGTAAAGTAAATGGTGTATAATCTGCTGATCCGGAAAAAAATGAAGATGCTATAATGTATGATAGGCTTCTTATATGGATTTGTTGACTCGTGACTTAAAAGTTATGGATGCGTCAGCCGTCTCTCTTGCACGTGAGAATTCTATTCCAATCATAGTTTTTTCTATGAAAGAAGAAAAAATAGTCAATATTGTTAATGGTCTTGGTACTTATACTATAGTTTCAGATTATAAATGATAGGTAATTTATGTTGAATGAACTAAAAACTAAAACGAAAGAAAGGATGCTAAAGACTATTCAGTCTTTTCATAATGATATTAAAGGTATACGTACTGGTAGAGCTAGCGCATCATTACTTGATGGCATAGTTGTAAATATCTATAATGGGGACATCAAAAGTTAAATCAGGTTGCAGGTGTTTCAGTTACCGATAATAAAACCCTATTAATTAAAGTTTGGGACATTAGCGTTATAGGTGAAGTAATAAATGCTATATTAAATGCTAACCTGAATTTATATCCTGTTGTTGAGGGTAATACTATACGTATAACTCTTCCAGATCTAACACAAGAAACCCGTGAAAGATTGGTGAAATTATTGCTCCAATTTGCTGAAAATGTGCGGGTTGCCGTTAGAAATATACGCAGAGATATTATGGAAGAAATAGAGAAAATGCAGGAAAGTAAAGAAATCTCAGAAGATGATTTTCATAGTTCTAGAAAGGAAATACAAAATATTACTGATGATAATATCAAAAAGATTGATGGCGAATTGTCCATCAAAGAAAAAGATATACTAAATCACTAAAACAATATGAAAGAAGCCTTCAATAGTAAAAAAAAACGAATTACATGCAAGGGCATCATCCGAGTAGCTGATACGCAACTGTACGAACATTTGTCCGCAGAAGCAGTGTGTCCGCAAAAACAAAGGTGTCATCCCAGTGCTTGCCACTGGGATCCAGCTTTTCATACAATCACGACAAAGACGTTTGTTTAGGCATAAGACAGCTATTTTTATGCTTATCAGCCCAGTGTGCTCACTTGCAATCAAATTTCTGGATTCCAGTGTCGGAACACTGGAATGACACCCTCCTGGTAGCACAATGTTCGTATAGCTGTGTGTCAGTTACTTTTATGGCATCGGGTGAACTCAAAATGTTGAATCTCAAATCTATACCAAAACATTTAGCGATCATAATGGATGACAATAGTAGGTGGGCAAGCAAGCAAAGAAAGGTAAAGATTGATGGCTATAGGAAGGGTATTGAGGTTGCAAAGTATTGTACAACCCTAACTATACCCTATTTAACTTTGTATGCGTTTTCTATGGAAAACTGGCTTAGGCCTAAAGAAGAAACCGACCGTCTATTTGATTTATTTTACTCTGTTCTAATTGATGAAGTTAAAGTTAATTTTATTTGCAGCTATAATATTAAGTTGAATTTCATTGGCAATTTAAGTTTGTTACCCCTAAAAATACTTGATCAAATAAAAAAGCGGAAGAAATGACACATAAGAACAGTGGTTTATTACTTACTGTGGCGGTCAGCTATGGAGCAATGCAAGAAATCATACATTCTATAAGTGATATTATAAAAGAAAATATTGATTGTGTGTCAGAAGACGAATTTGAAAAATTTCTATATACTAAAGATATCCCAAAGTGGTCTGGGGGTAGAATAGGACCACCGTATCCTCTGCGTGTCGTAAAAGGCGACTAAAAGAGGGGGGTTGGTGTCAGGAAGGGCATCCGGCCATTAAAAACCCCTAACTTTGCTCCAACTAAGTCCCCATGGATAAGTTTTATCCTGGGGCAAACAGCTAACCTGGGCTTGCCTGGATAAAGGCTGTATAAAGGATGTTGTTGTTGTTGTTGTAAAGATTTCCCAAAGTTGGACTTGCTGATTCGCACTGGTGGTGAGAAAAGGTTGAGTAACTTTTTATTGTGGCAGGCAGCTTACGCCGAATTGTATTTTTGTGATACTTTATAGCCTGATTTTTCTTGTCAAGATTTGAGTAAAGCATTAGAAGAGTATACAAAAAGAGAGAAAAGATATGGTAGATAGCAATTTTCTAGTCAGAGTACTGTCTTCAATAGTAATATGCTTATATTCTCTTTTGCTACATACTTCAGTGATTTATCGTTTTACCTACTAATTTTTTCGATAGCAGTTTTATCTTCTTTTGAATGGTATAACTTAACTCGGGGGAACAAAATCTTATACGTTTTCGCATTACTATTGATTGCGCTACCAAACGCTTCATTAATATACCTATATAATCTATCACAAGGAAAATACTCATTAGTATGGCTCATCTTAACCATTTGGAGCATTGATATTACCGCCAACCTATTTGGCAAGAATTTGGTGGGGCTAAAATTTGCCCAATTATCAGTCCTGGAAAGACTTGGTCAGGACTTCTCGGCGCGATTTTAGCTGGAATAGTGTGCACAATTTTTGGATCGATATTTCTTGGTCTATTTTCAATTTTTTATTCTCCAATAATCGGCATTGCAATTTCTATTCTAGCGCAACTTGGCGATTTCACTGAATCACTCATCAAAAGAGCTTACAATGTTAAAGATAGTGGAAGTATGATACCTGGTCATGGTGGGATACTTGACCGTATGGACAGTTTCATTTTCACTGCTCCTCTTATTGCTATCTACACTGCTGGCCATCCAAAATGCAACACCATGATATAAACGTCAGAATAAAAT
>NZ_JAAXCS010000037.1:0-11543 GCF_013309895.1 Wolbachia endosymbiont of Atemnus politus
AGTCTGCTCCTAACAGCCAATCAGAGACGCCGTAGGTATCCACCCTAGGTATCCGCCTTTGGGACTCAAAATGGGGTTTTTTCAATGTAAAAAGTGGCGTAGTACTTAACATTTCCTATACTACTTTTGTTGCCACGTTTCTCAGCTACCTCAAGCAATTCATATATATCCGCATTCAAAATTGCTGTTTCTCCTTCTGGTAGTACCTCGTAAAACAACCTTTTCTTAGCCTCAAAATAATAATCGATGTCCTTATGATAATCCAAATGATCTCGCGGGAAATTATTAAAAGCCGCAGCAGTTAGCCTGAGTCCATGGATTCGGCATTGGTCAATGCCATGGCTTGAAGCTTCCAATGCTAAGTGTTCTACGTTCTTATTATTTATATCACGCAATGTGGAATAAAGGTCATCTGTATCTGGAGTGGCAAGGCTATTATATTTTCTTTCATTATTGATACATGTTCCGAGCCTTCCGATAGATGCAGCATTATAGCCAGCGTTTTGCCACACTTGGCGGCAAAATTCTATCACTGAAGTCTTACCATTTGTACCCGTTACAGCAATAACATGTTTCGGCTGTTTGATTTAATAAAACCTGCTGACTATCTTAATGTATATTTCTTGAGGTTTTGGATGGAAGATGCAGGCGTCACGCACTGAAATACCTGGTATGTTTTCTGTCATCCAAGTAGCGTGACACCTGGATCCAATTGGAAGAATCCGGACACGTGCTCTAGATTCCAGCGTCACGCGCTGGAATGACACCAAAAAGGCGATCAGAAGACATACAAACAAAATGATAATCTTCCTTAACTCTCTTGGGATTACACGTGACACCTTTGATTTCAACATTAGAGTTTACATCAATAATGCGGAGCAGTAATTCTCTTAGTTTCATGCCCAACTTCATTGTTTTGAGAGTCTAAACATGGTAGCCTTTCTAGCGCAGCATCCAAATCAGAGATTAAATCTTCAGGGTCCTCTAGTCCACAAAATATTCGTACGAAACTTCCATCATAACCTGAATTCATCACAGACCTTGACATAGATTTACGATCTATTGGTAATATTAAGCTATCGCATCCTCCCCAAGAAGCACCTATACTAAAAATTTCATATCACAACCATATAGCTTAGCTCTTCACATGAGAATATTCTCTATTCAATACTATACTGAATACACCACTTGCCCCTTTGAAGTAACCTTTCCACAATTCGTGCTGAGGATGGAAAGGAAGTGCTGGATATAAAACCTTTTTGACTTTTGGATGTTTTTCTAGCCATTTTGCCACTGCCATTGCTGTGCTATGCTGCTTGTTCATGCGTGTATACAATTTCCTAAGTCCTCTGTGTGCAAGGTAACAATCGTGCAATTGAACAGTAACTCCATAATTTTTGTAGCTCTCATAAAGAAATTTAAAAATTTCACCTTCAGCAACAATAGCTCCCATCAATAAATCCGAGTGACCGGCTAGATATTTTGTAACTGCATACAGTGCAACATCAATTCCGTAATCGAGCGGCTTAAATAACAAAGAAGTAGCCCACGAATTGTCGCAGATGGTTACGATCCCGTGTTTCTTAGCAACTTTTACTATGTGTTCTATATTTGAAATTTCAAATGTTACAGAGCCAGGAGTTTCGATCATGATGAGTGAAGTGTTATTTTGAATCAAATCAGCTATATTCTGTGTTGGATCATAAAAAGCTACTTCAATTCCCCTTCTCGGCAGCTCATTTTCGGCAAATCTCCCAAGTCGATAATAACTATTATCTTGAATTAAAACATGCGAACCTGTCTTAGCGAAAGTCAGAATGGCAAAAGTAAGTGCAAACAATCCGGAAGAATAGATTAATGCTTGTCCTCTACCCTCAACTTCAGCAAGCGCATTTGAAAGATAATGAACAGTGGGAATACCAACATTACTGTAACTATAATTCCTTGCAACGCCATCGTTGATCACATCGTAGATACTCTCCCCATTCGCTGCATTTAAGTAGTTTTTGTAAGTAGGGAATATATGGTTAGAAGAATGATAAACTGGTGGGTTCATAGAGCCTCTATAGTCATTAAACTTTCTTCCTGCTTTAACCAACAAAGATCCTTCTTTCAAACTTTTATTATTTATTCTTTGAATTGTATTCACTTTGCGTATACAATTGAAGAGAAATTGCCTGTACTCGCTCTATCTCACTCTTCAACAATTCATAAATCAACTTCTGCCTCTTTAGAACACTCATTCCAACAAAGTCGTCAGATATTAATATAAATCCAACGTGTGAAGGTAATGTTGAAGGCGAAGAAAAATAGTGTTCCGCATGTTTAACAGACTCATCAACGATGTTAACATCAACTACATTTATTGCATTGCGTATTTTTTCTTCTATTGCCTTAATGATATTCATAAATAGCTCCTGTCATCCAAGCAGCGTGACTACTTGGGGTCCATATTCTTTTTTTCTGGATTTCAGCGTCACGCGCCGGAATGATAAGAAAGGAGTACGTCAACTACTTATTCTCTTCTTTATTTTTCTCTGTCCTGATAATTAGAATCCACCATCTTCACCTTGTTGCTGCTGGGACTCCTTATACATAGCTTCTCCGAGTTTCATAGATAATTGAGAGAGATTAGTAACTTTCTGCTGTATTGAATCAGTGTCATCAATGTTATCAGATTTGCTAGCTTCTTTTAACTCATTAACTGCACTTTCAATAGCAGATTTATCTTCTGATGAAACATTATCACCATACTCTTTCAGAGACTTTTCTGTAGAGTGGACTAAGCTGTCTGCCTGGTTCCCCACCTCAATAAATTTCTTGCGCTTCTCATTCTCTTGCGCTTTTTCTTCAGCTTCTTTCACCATACGATTTATTTCATCCTCAGATAAACCACCTGAAGACTGAATACGTATTCTCTGCTCTTTTCCAGTAGCTTTATCTTTCGCAGAAACGTGTACTATACCATTTGCATCTATATCGAATGACACTTCAACCTGAGGAACCCCACGAGGAGCAGGTGGTATTTCTTCTAAACTAAATTGGCCAAGCAGTATATTATCAACTGCCAATTTTCTTTCTCCCTGATGCACCTTAATGGTAACAGCTGTTTGGTTATCTTCTGAAGTTGAAAATACCTGAGATTTTTTAGTAGGAATGGTAGTATTACGCTCAATATGTGGAGTGAACACCCCTCCTAAAGTTTCAATACCAAGAGAAAGTGGGGTCACGTCAAGCAATAACAGATCTCTTACATCAACTTGAATGATTCCTGCCTGTATTGCAGCTCCAATTGCTACTACTTCATATGGGTTCACCCCTCTATGTGGATCTTTACCAAAGAATTCTTTAACTTTCTCTATTACTTTTGGCATGCGAGTCATCACGCCAACAAGCACTACTTCACCAATCTGACTAGCAGACAACCCAGCATCTTCAAGAGCTATTTTGAAAGGAACAATAGTCCTTTCAATTAAATCATTCACTAAGCTCTCAAGTTTTGCCCTTGTTAATTTCATATTTAAGTGTTTTGGACCACTCGCATCAGCTGTAATAATTGGCAGGTTTATTTCCGTTTCCATTGCACTTGATAATTCAATCTTCGCTTTTTCCGCAGCTTCTTTGATTCTTTGCATAGCCATTATATCATTTTTCAAATCCATGCCATTACTTTTTTTTAATTCATCTAGTAGATAACCTACTACTGCATTATCAAAATCTTCACCACCAAGATAAGTATCACCCCCCATTTGTAGCTTTTACCTCAAAACTCCGTCACCTAATTCAAGTATTGAAACATCAAATGTACCACCACCAAGATCATATATTACTATTGTGTGTCCATGTTTCTTATCAAGACCATAAGCAAGTGCTGCAGCAGTCGGCTCATTAACTATCCTGAGTACATTCAATCCAGCAATTTTTCCTGCATCCTTTTTTGCTTGGCGCTGAGAGTCGTTTAAATACGCTGGCACTGTTATCACAGCATCCTTTACTTCTTCTCCAAGATACGCCTCCGCTGCTTCTTTCATGTTTTGTAGTATAAATACACCAATTTGACTAGGAGAATATTCTTTATTATCAGTTGTTTTAACCCATGCATCACCACTTTTTGCCGAAAACACTTTATAAGGTACGTTTAGATTTTTTATCTCAGGATTACTATATTGACGGCCTATTAATCTCTTAGTAGCAAAAAAAGTATTGCTTGCATTTGTGGTTGCCTGTTTTTTGCAGGAGCACCAATCAACCTCTCCCCTGATGAAGTAAATGCAGCTATAAATGGAGTAGTTCTCGCTCCATCTTTATTTTCTATCACCTTTGTGTCTTTGCCCTGCATTATCGCAACACAAGAATTTGTCTTTCCAAGATCTATACCTATTTCTATTCCCATAATGAATACTCCCTTGTAAATGTTATCCGATATAAGAAAATATAAGTATAGAGCTCGTTAATTACAAGTCCCGTTTAGGATTTCTAGTTAGCCATTAGAACTCATAGAACTCAAAAGTCGTAAAAGCCACCTAGTTAACCAAAAGTTGTTTTGCAATCCACCAGAATTATCAGCTTTTTCATTGTTGCTGCTCTCAATACTGTAACCAGAGCTTTGCAATGGTTTACAATCACTTACATTAACGTCATCTCTCCGCGTCAAAATGAATGCATCTATACTCAAATTTTGTTATCAGCACTAACGCTTAATTTAATATTAAACTGTTTTTCGATCGTAGAAACTGTATCTCGCTTATTATTAAAAATATGTGCTAAAATTAAACCATGTGCTGCCAAATCAAATGATCTATTCCGATTTCTACTAGCAACGTGTTGCAAGTCTCTCAATATTAATGCAACAATTACTTCATTTGATTTTATTTTACCAACCCCGTTACAGTGTAAACATTCTGTAGTGTTAATTTCCTGTATGTTTGACTTAATCCTTTGCCTTGAAAATACCATGAGACCAAAGTCATTTGTGTAGCTAAATTGAACTCTAGCCTTATCATCCTTAAATGCCTGCCTAATAAAAAATTCAACAGCTCTACAATATTGATACCTCAACATATCAATAAAATCGACCACTATCAATCCTGACAAGTCTCTTTAATTTACCTGCCTTGATATTTCAGGTACTGCTTCCATATTGGTTCTATAGGCTGTTTCTTATATACTACCCTCCCCTGTCATTTTTCCTGAGTTTACATCTATCGAAACAAACGCTTCAGTCAAAGTTATGATCAAAGACCCACCAGACGACAATTTTACCCTACCAGATCCTCGACTCCGTAGTAAGTAAAGATCGGAATAAAACCACTATACAACCTATAACGCAACTTACTACCTTTTAATGCATTCCTAGCATATTGCCTCACTGCTTCAAAAGCTTCTTTCCAGATGCTACAACTTGTACATCATTGCTACAGAAATCACGAATAGATCTCATAATCAGGTCTGCTTCGTTATAAATCAATGACGGAACACTCACAGAGGAAGGATTTTCTTGAATATTCTGCTACAACGAATATAAATAATTGTAATCCTGCTCAATTTCTTTTTTACTTTTCCCCAACCAACGGTTCTTATTATTAAACCTGACCTTTTTGGTAATTCTATTGAACTCAGTATATCCTTTAACTGCTTTCTAACATTGTCATCCTAAATTCTGCGGGACACTCCAATTTTGCTCATGGAATTTGGCATGAAAACACAATACCTACCCACTAAAGTTATGTATGTTGTAAATGAAGCCCATTTATTACCTCGTTCTTCTTTAGTTAGCTGAACCAACATTTTTTGATTGACCGAAATAACATCTTGTAATTTGTACCTCTTATATAAAGGTACTTCTCTTACAAAACCATTACCATACTCGTTAACATTCTTATTATCTGTAGAACCTGAAGAAACATTTGCTGATGCGTCGTCACCTCTCTCTGCACAATCATCACTTGAATAGCTCTCACAAAGAAAGTTTCCTTTTCATTTTCTGGAATATTAAAATAATCCAGAGATATCTCAGAAAAGATTAAAAAAAACCCTGCTTATTCTTCCATATTCAATAAATACAGCTTGCAAAGAGGGCTCTATACGCTTTACATAGGCAATGCATATATTACCTCTTAACTCCCTTTTTTTCCTTGAATTCCTGGTCAAACTCTATAACCTTGTTATTGACTGACAAAGCAACTCTCACCTCATCAGAGCAGATAGAGTTTTCTATTAATAGTAACCTTTTATCACTATTTGCCACTTATTTGCCGTTTGCATTTTGTTCTGATACTAACTTTATGCTACTTAGTACACTGCTGACTGCCAAGAATTTTGCAATATATTTGTAATTTACATCGCTTAAAGATACGAAATGGTTGAGCTTTAGCGTTTTATATAATAAAATTTACACAGAATTTACATTATTATACGAAGTATGGCAAAAAAGAATGCTTCTTTGCTTGTTAAGTTAGTTAGCAGCGCTACCAAAATAACAAGCACTAGTGAAAAAAAATTGACAGGTTATTTTTATATAAAGAAGCGCAACCCAATAAAGCTCACCAGAAAATTGGAGTTTAGAAAGTATGACCCAGTAGTTAGAAAGCATGTGCTATTTAAAGAAGAAAAATTAAAGTAACTTTTATATAAGGAAGTTTGTCATTATGCAAAATTTACAACCAAGTTATAGTGATAGAGCTGGGTGACATAAAATATACAAAACTAAAATTAATAAAGGTCGTTGCACGGCTAATAAATAAGAGATACAGAACGCAGAAAAAAGCAGCAACTGCCCTAAAGATTGATCAACCTAAGGTATCTCAAATTAATAAGTCAAAAATTGAAGGGTTCTCTTTAGAATATTTGCTTAACTTACTAGTTGCACTGGATCAAGATATAAACATGAAAATAAAGCATAATTCCAAATTTACATAATATAAATAAGATTCACCTTAATTTATATTGCATACAGCACCCATAAAAATTTCGCAAAATCTACACTTAATAAGTTTTCTTAGATTATCAACAAATACACAGCTATAGGGATTATGCTAGATTGGCATCAAAAGTGACTCTTAGGGGACTTGAACCCGTGTTACTACTGTGAAAGGGTGGTTTCCTAACCATTAGACGAAAGAGTCAGTATGATTAACTAATGTTATATTGATTATTCATATAAAGTCAATTCAATTGTTTTAAATCGTAAACAATCTGATGAGAAAAAACTAAACCTTATCACCAGGCTTACCAAGCAAGTGGCCTAAGGCTATTAGTTTTATAGGTTTACCTTCTTTATGTGCTACCATCCAAACTCCATCGCTCTCGTGGTCAACAATCTCTATTGGTATAAACACCACATAATTATTGTTGTCAACAATTTTTATCCCAAGAACACCTTCGTCACTTAAGATTAGAGCTGAAGAAGGAATTTTATATGAAAACTTTTTGCCTGAAGGTAGTCTTACACTGGCAGTTAATTCCTGCAAGGCATTAATTTCATTATTAGTTATCTTTACATCTATCCTATGAGATCCAGTCTTATGCTCAGCAACTTTACCGGTGAAACTCACTTTACCCTCTAATTCCCTTCCGTCGAGCAAAATAATTTGAGCTGTACTATCTAGCACTATCTTACTTATTTCACTCTCTGAAACGCATAGCACCACAAGAATTTGATCAAAATTAACTATGTCAGTTATCTTTTGCCCAGCGTTAACAAAATCTCCTTCATTTGTGTTGATCTTATCTACATAGCCATAAATAACCGCATTAGCCGCAATATTTCTAAGTCTAACTCCAGCCCTTTTAGGTTGGCTTTTGCACTTTGCAGTGCAGTAAAAGCTGCTTCTACTTGCATTTGCGCCCCGTGTAACCTTTTTTACTCAGCTTGACAGAAGAATCATATTCAATCTCGCGCTGCTTTAAAAGCGCTTTGGCTCCCTCAACTTGCTCAGTTCGTCCAAAATCTTATATCTTTAACACTATATCATTCCTTTTCACCTTCTCACCATCAGGTAAATAAATAGCAGTATCCTTACCACTTTATTCTGAAATAAGGATAGCTCTATGGAAGGGATTTACCGTACCAGTAAAATTCAAATATATAGTGCGACTTTGTGGCTTGCACTCCTGAATCTTTACTGAAAAACTACTAGCTACAACATTACTATGAACTGCTCTATTTTTCCTCAAAAACAAACTGTTGATAACAAATAGTAAAACAAGAATGATACTAGAAATAATGATGATTTTATTCCTCATCTTTAAGAATTTAATCTATTGATCAATTTTGTTAAGAGCAACCGCATAAATTTTCGAATCAGGAATATAAGTATAACATACTTTATAAATAGCCCTGTAAATACTGTTATTCAATTGAGAACAGCAGAAACTTGCAAAAATCAACTATAAATTAAGTCAGCTAAGTTAATATCGATACCGTTAATAAACTACCGACCCACGAAACAACAAACCACAGCCATTGTTTAGCCTGAGGATGACGCTTTAACCATGAGATTACTAACTTATTAATATATGTGCTCATCACTTGATTTCCCACGAAAGACATAATAGGAATAACCAGTGTAAGTTAAAATAAGTGGTAAAAGTGGTATCGTAACAATCAACATCAAAGATAAACTTGGGCCAGAAGCAACCGCATCAAAATTAGTATAGTGAAAGGGTATAATCCACGGATATATACTAATTCCCAAACCTAAATATCCCATGAAAAAAAATAGAAATACTAAACAAAAATGGACGACATTTTCGTCTATCATTCTGTAGATCAAACCACAGCATGAAAAATAACCAAGATGTGTGTGTGTGTGTGTTAGTAGTGGAATAAAAAGTAAATAATAAAAATTCGGTACACTAAACCAAAAGTTATTGATACCTTCATCTAAAAATGGTGTCACTACACTTACTAGTGCCATAAAAATGCCCACAAAACCAAGTGCATAGAAAGCAACCTTGCGTGCCCATCCTTGTGTTATATTTTCCGTCTTCATTATGAGCTATGTAGAACCTAAAACCGCATACCCAAATATCACAGCAATGCCTGTCATCACACTAAACGCACTTGCCCAATCAAATTGGCCGCCAGAAAAGTTGCGGCCGCTTACTTCGACACCATGTACAAATGCACCTAAAATCACGCCTTGGCAAAATGCAGCACTAAGCGATCCATAATGAAAGGCATAACTCCATAGTAGTCTAGATTTGTCTTCTGCTTTAAAATAAAATTCAAAGGATATTTCACGCATGATAAGGCCAAGTAGCATGATAATTATAGGAATATAAAAAGCAGGCATTAATATTGAATAAGCAAGAGGAAAGACAGCAAATAGCCCGGCGTCACCCAGTACCAACCATGTTTCATTCCCATCCCAAAATGGCGCGATCGAATTTATCATATGATCACGGCATTTATCTGATGGTGCAAAAGGAAGCAAAATACCAACACCTAAATCAAACCCAACATTAGAACGTAAAATAAAACGGCTGTGGCTATTAGCAATCCCCAGATTAATAGCAGGTTAATTAATGAAGAAAAATCAAACATGGTCGCTGCCCTTTCAAGATTCAATCACTGAAACTCCTATACCGTGTTTATAAAATTGCTCTTCTTCTTTAATGACAAGAATTCCCTTATATATCAGCTTCAAAATATAATAACTACCTGCTCCAAATATAAGATCATACATAACAATAAATGCAATCAAAGACCATGCAACTTGAGGACCAGTAATCGCAGGTGAGAATGATTCGATTGTGCGCACAACCCCATACACAGTGTAAGGCTGACGGCCAATTTCAGTAGTAAACCAACCTGCAAGTAACGCCACGAACCCAGAAGGCATCATTAACATCCACCATCCATGTAAAAAACAACTTTGGAATAACCTGTTGCGAAAGTATTGTATAACGCTAATTAACCTAATCATAATCATCAAAATCCCAATTCCAACCATTATACGGAAGGACCAAAATACCCATATTACAGAAGGTCTATCTTCATTTTTTCATTCTTTTAATCCCTTTACCTCTCCTGAAAAATCGTTTGTTAAGATCAAACTGGCGAGATTAGGAATTTTTATTTCGTAGTGATTAACTTCATTTTCCTGGTCTGGATAAGCAAATAAACGTAGACCTGCACCCTTTTCAGTTTCCCATATACCTTCCATTGCAGCAATTTTAGCAGGTTAATGCTTTAATGTATATAGTACATGCATGTCCCCTATAAAAAGTTGAAATGGTGCAGACAAAGCCACCATAAATGTTTCCATACTAAGCATAACTCTTGCCTGAGGAACATGTCGCTTTCTCCAAAGATAGAATGCCCCTACACCGCCCACCACAAACGCTGTTGTAAGCTAGGCTGCTGTTACCATATAAACAAAACGGTAAGGAAAAGAAGGATTAAAAATCACTTTCAACCAATTGGTTGGCTATAGAAGCCCATTCTCGCCCATTAAGAATCCAGCAGGTGTTTGCATCCAACTATTAGCTGCAAGAATCCAGAAAGCTGAAATAAGCCCACCGCAACGATACAAGTAGAAGCAAAGTGCATACGAGGACTTACCCTATTCCATCCAAATAACATAATGCCTAAAAAGATGCTTCGAGAAAATAAAGCTGTTAAAATTTCAAAGCAAAATAGAGGGCCAAGAGTATTAGCCACACGGTCAGAAAACACTGACCAATTAGTACCAATTTGGTAAGATAGAACCACTCCAGATACCACTCCCATACCGAAAGCAACAGCAAAAATCTTTATTCAGAATTTATAAATATCACGGAAATGTGTATAGCCAGTCTTAAGCCAACACCATTCTAAAAAGCTAGAAAACTTGCGAGTCCGATTGTGAAAGCAGTAAATATAATATGAAAGCTTATTGTAAATGCAAATTGAATTCGGGCTAGTAACAGAGCAGACATTTTACTTAATACTGAATTGACGCAATCCTTGTTTCTAGAAAGAAGCCATTCTTTTAGAATTTCCCTCTCCCCCCTTTCCCCCCAGGCGGCTGGCATTCCAAAGTTGGGGGCGAGGTGACGTCAGATCTTTCTAGAACTCGCCTACCATTGGCTAAGAACGCTCTGAGGGCGGGGCCAGAGGAGTGACGTCATTGAGAAAAGACTCGAATCGTCTAGAAAATTCGTCAAGGTTTTAAAAGGGCTGCGGATGTCAACTTTGGGACAGTGTATGTGAGAATCTGTGTCCGAACGCCCGCGGTTGTTTGCCTGGAATTGGCTCGCTGGATTGTGCCGGGCTGCGTGGAATCTCCCCTTTGTTGACGGCGTTTTTGGCGATTATTGGAACCATTAGAGCTGCTGGAATGCTTGGCCATCCTTGTGTGAATTCAAGTCTACTGGGTGCTAGCACGAACAAGGTACTGTAGATTCTTTTATTTTTTTATTACTCGGGCCCTTTTTCTTTTTATATATAACTTTTTATTCTCTTTATTGTAATTATATTTACTAATTTTATGTTTATTACTGCAAATAAAAGTGCAGCTGAATCCCTTACGAACCCTGAGTACTGTCTTAATTAATTT
>NZ_JAAXCS010000038.1:0-11405 GCF_013309895.1 Wolbachia endosymbiont of Atemnus politus
CGAGGGACACAACCAGCTCAGCGATACGACCAGGACATCCTGCCGCCGCATATTCTGCCTCTCATGGCAGAGCTCTCAGGAGCTATTTTCCAGCAATACAATGCTCGGCCTTACTCAGCAAAGGTTTCATAAGAATGCCTTCGACAAGTTGAAACCCTTCCATGGCCAGCAAGGTCCCCAGATTTATCCATAATCGAACATGTATGGGACGCCGAATTGGACATCTTACATGTTTGGTAGATTTAGAGGCTCAATTGCAGCGTTTTTGGGCAAAAATGCCTAAGGACTTTATAAGGAACCTGTATGCCTCCATTCCAGCACGTTTTGCATCTTGCATTCACTCTAGAGACGGCGCAACAGGATACTAGAACCCACATTTCATTTGTGAATTTCTCAGCAATAAGTTTTCCCTTTGATCTGTAATTTTAATCATTTATTCAAAGTGTGATCCTGTACATATCCACCAAGTTTCATAAAATTACACCAAAGATTTATGGGTGTTGCAATTTCAATTCGGAGGTTGCTTCATCCAATATTAAGACCTGAGGATTTTTGAGTATGACTCTTGCTATTATAATGCGCTGTTTTTGTCCTTCAGAAAGTTTTAATCCTCTTTTCCCTACAAATGTGTCAAATTTATCAGGCAGCTTGTCAATAAATTCCATTGCATAAGCACTGATAGTTGCTTGTCTCGCTTCCTCATATTCAGCATCTGATTTACCGTACAATATATTTTCCATTATTGAACAAGAGAATATCATGTGATCCTGTGGTACCAAGCCAAATAATGATCTGAGGTTACTTAGCGCTATTGACTTAATATTGTTCCCATCAATAGCGATGCTGCCTTTGCTCTGATCATGAAAACGGAGCAGAAGCTTTAAAATGGTGCTCTTACCGCTGCCAGATGGACCAACGATTGACACTGACTGACCTGCCTCTATAGAAAATGATTTTTTGCTTAACGCCGGCTTATCAACATAAAAAAACGTTAAGTCGTTAAATGAAATTTCTTTTTGAACACTATAACATTTGAACACTATAGAGCTTTTCATGTTTATAAATTCAACTATTACTATTCCAAAACCTCGTTGTAAATCGCTGATATTATCGCTTAAATTATTTATAGCTCCTGCCGCAAGCGCTGAATAAAACACAAATGAAGAGAGCTCTCTAATGGTCATATTGTTGTGTAAGACTTCTTTGATACCAAAGAAGAGCAAAAGAACTAGCGAACCTATTACACACGAGATAACCAAAGTTATCAAAATAGCGCGCAAGAGTACTAGTTTCACGTATGATTTTGATACTGAATTTAGATATTCCCTAAAGCGGATATTTTCATTTTCTTCCAACACAAACGACTTGATGGTTACTATAGATCGAATATTTTCCTCAATAAGTGATGCGAGCTCACTCAGCTTCCTCTGGGCAAAGCGTGCATAATTGCGCACTTTTTTTCCAAGTGAAGTCATGATAATGAGTAATATGGGTAATTATTCCAGTCGCATATGCAGTTAGGTGTAGATTCGTATATAATAACATGGCAACACTACCAATCAGTATTACAAAATTTCGTAATATGGTGAGTAGGCTGCTATTTATTATTGATTGCAATACAGAGGTATCAGTAATTGACGCTGAAATAACATCTTGTACGCCTGTGTTCTCAAAGAAACTTTGTTGTAAATCGGTAATACTGCTATATAAGTCATATCTGATTCTTGCAATAGCTTTCTCGCAGCCAATTCCAATGAAATGTAGTCTAATAAATACAGTGAGAGAAATGGCTAAAACTATAAATATTGTTACCACTAGTTTAGTGGTAAAATTATGCTCCGCGCCAGAATCAATTACGCTTCTCAAACCCCTGCCAAAAAGGAGGATCGCTAAAGCTGAGAATAGAACTTCAATAAAAGCTATAATGAAATAATGTAAATTAGGTTTTATGTAGTAAAATACCTGCCTAATATTAGATCGCATTTTATTTCGAAGTTTCTAGAGTTAAGTATATGAATTTTAGTTTCAGGAGAAAGAGGAAAGGTATTAGTTGAGAGCAATCTTATTAGGATGGCATAAAAACTTACTTGACAACACCCGCCAATCCCCTTACAATAACAATGAAGCAAATTATTTATCTTCTCTGTACAATTAAACGACAAAAAAACTTATGTATCTGGCGTCTCATGTTTAATTTTTTGCACCTCATGTCTTTTACATTGTCTTTTACATTACAAACTAGTGTTGTGAATTGCGCCTATTTGGGCGCTTAAAAAGATTAAAAAACGCCAACTGATAAAATGATAGTGAATAACTAGCTGCCCTTTGTTTCTTTTGACTTTTTTTTGTTTAGTAAATTTCTTAACGTTTATATTTGACACTTCAAAATCAACTGAGTCACGGTTATTATACGTTTAGAATAAGAGAACGCCATGTTTGAAAGTTAAATGTAAATAACTAGCAACCCACGGGAAGTCTTTGCCATTTTATTCCATTTGGTAAATTTCTTAATGCTTACATTTAACATGAAAAAATAGATCCCAGTACTTGTATGACAAAAAAGAGCTACTTGGGTGACAAGAAAAGGGCTACCGGATGACACCGAATTGGATGACAAGAAAGGGCTGTCATTCCAGCCCGGATCACACAATAGGTTTGGTAAAACAACTATAAAAATATATGCCCTTTTGCCAGTATCACGCGCTTGGATGACAGGAGGGACCTCACTGGATTTAAATCCAATTGAGAAGTTTTGGTTTGCCATGCAATAAAAAAAGTGCTGCCAAGCCTGATATTAATTCGATTTTGTCTTTCAAAAATTACCTGAGTTAGCTATAATATGAAAGTCAATACAATATTACCTACACTCAAACAAGAAAATGGGGCCTGTGCGCGGCTATTGTCATTCCTCTTCAATAGTGCAATCAGGACAAAGACGATCTCTCTCACACCACCACATGGCACAATCACTTACGTTATCTGCTATATCATCTGAGTGATTAATTTCTGTGTGGATTTTTTCAAATTCATCAAATGCTATAAGGTGAAAATCTCGATTTTCATTTTCGAGTGGCTTTACCCCAGAACTGGGATCCGGGTAGGCTCAAATTGTAATGTTCGTACAGTTGTGTGTCACGCACTGGGAAAGGCTGTCATTTCAACCCAGATCACACAGTAGGTTTGGTAAAACAACTATCAAAATATAATTTTTTTGATGAAAAAAACTGGATCCCAGTGTCACGCACTGGCATTGGAGTGGAATGACAGGAGGAGTTGGATGACAGGAGAAGGATGAGTGGAATGAGATCCCAGTGTCACGCACTGGGATGACAGGAGGAGGGGCACTGGGATATGGCTACTTGAATGACAAGAAGAGAGCACTTGGATAACATCTTCCTGACAAGCTCGTATTACAATAGTTAGTTAAGGATACAGTTGCTCTATTTTCCAACTGCTTCCCGCAACAAGAGTGTATCTAAATCTAGTGTGTCTCCTGTATTCGCCTTCTTGCCAGAATTCAATTGTTTGTGGGATTACGTAGAATTCCACCCACAAAGGAGACCGGGGGACTTTTGCATTGTAAAATTCCTTCTCCTTAAGCGCAAAAGCTTGATCGAAGTCTGGCCTACTTTTCAGAACGCTCGATTGTTTCGAGGACCATGCGCTAACTTGACTATCGCGTGCTCGGGAAGAAAAGTATTTGTCAGCTTTTTCGTTATCTAAAATCTTAACATCTCCTTCACTTCGTACCTGCCTAGAAAACTCTATCCAGTGAAATACTAATGCAGCTTTGTGGGATTCTCGGTCAGTTCTTTTCCTTTTCTACTATTTAAGTTAGTGAAGAATACGAAGCCTTCTTCGCTATATTCCTTTAGCGATACCACTCTTGCAGATGGAATGCAGTCTTTGCCGCAAATCGCCAACGCCATTGCGGCTGGCTCTTTACACGAAACTGCTTCGTACCACTTTGAAAACAAATCAAACGGATCTTTTTCAGTTGAAAATGTCATACTCAAAAATAAAACCTTAATTCTGACATGTATTGCAAAAATAAGTACTACGGCCATTTTGTCTTATAAGTGTTATGATATTGTTACAGATCTTGCAAGGTTTTTGAACTTTACCATATACGTAAAAGCTATTTTGAAAGTATCCAAGAGATCCAGATGGCTGCGCATAATCTCTCAATGTTGAACCACCTGTAGCAATTGCATTACTTCGAGTATTTTTTATTTCAGTAGCAAGTTTTTCACACTCTCTGTATGTCAAATCTTGTGCTGATCTGAGTGGTGATATGAGGGCTCTAAACAAGCTCTCAGAAGCATATATGTTACCTACACCAACTATTAATTTATTGTCAATTAATGCTGATTTGATATTTGCTTTTCTGTTTTCAGCAACTTCTGTAAATAGCTTCCATTAAATTTATCTGTGAGAGGCTCTATTCCAAAGTTATTAAAAAAATTTACCTTTTGTGCTTTATTCAAAACGATAATTAATCCAATCCTTCTTGGGTCATTAAAGACTATTGAAGTGTTGTCAGAAAATAAAAATATCACGTGAACATGTTTATTTTGTACTTGATTATCTTCAACATATACGAGCTTTCCGCTCATACTGAGGTGTATAGTAACTGCTATGTCATTGTCTACATGCCAAATGATATATTTTCCCATGCGTTTTATATCACTTATGACTTTGCCCTTTAGTACATCATCTATATTTTTGTTATTGGTACACGTAAATTCCAATTGTTCACTATAACGTCACTGATCTGCTTGTTTTTTTAATTTATTAAGCAAGAAGTTAGAGATTACTTCCACTTCCGGTAGTTCTGGCATCTTGTCTACTCTATTGCTGCCTTTTTCTTTTTAAAATATTTTGCTTTAAAGCTTTCGCTAACCTTCTTCTCTCTTCTTCTTTTCCTTATTCTTTTCTATGTAATTCATTATCATTATATATAAATCCTGCCGTTATAGCTCAGGTGGTAGAGTACGTCATTGGTAATGACGAGGTCCCAAGTTCGAGTCTTGGTAACGGCACACTATTGTACTTGCAAAGTTGCATATCTTGTAAAAAAAACGTAACCGTTTACTGGTTTTTACTTAAATCTTTAATCTCACTAATGGAAAGACCAGTACACTCAACAATAATGTTGACGTCAACACTATTGTCCAGCATTGCTTTTGCTGCTTCAATTTTTCCTTCTTTTCTACATTCTTCTCTACCTTTTTCCATACCTTTCTCCATACCTTTCTTCATACCTTTCTTCATACCTTCTTCAAGTTTGTATTCAAGAATGGCTTCTTCTTTGTACAAATCCATTAATCTTTCTTCTTATGCCGTTAGATCTTTTTCATTCCAGTTAAACCTGTCTAATTTATCATATGCTCGCTTTATTATTTGTGCTTCTCTTGCAATCTTCTTTAGATCTTTTTCAGTGGTTTCTTCTGCATGCTTGGAAAAAAACACCAGCGTTCTACTCTGCTTGTTATATGCTCTACTTTATTTTTAGGAAATTTAGGTATTTCAATAAACACAAATTGAAAATCTTGTAAGTCGTGCTCATTAGTTTCTTCATCTCGTATAGTATGGCTAGATATGTAATTGGACTTATCAGGAAATAAAACACAGTTTGAAATCGCAATAAAGATCTTCTGTAAATTAGCGTACTTACCAACTTGTCTTAAGTAAGCTTTTGCAGCGTAATATTGAGCGCGCTTTTCAAAACCTTTATCACGAGTGAGCTGCATTTCAACTACAAACCTGTTGCCAACAGAATCCTGACAGAGAACATCAACTATACTTTGTCTCTCAGAGGCAATTTCGGGGTTCAAAATGGTGCTGATAAATTCTATTAACTCCAAACTATAAACTTCAGTACACCCTAGAATATCGTTCAAAAAAATGGATGAGAATGTTCTTATTTTTTTCAGTGCCGAAGATTTTCTTGAATCAGGTCCAATTTTGGATCGAGAAACTTTGAAAAAGCCATAAGAAATCCACTTAAAAAGCATTAATAATTATAAACTATTATTAACAATTATTCAACTATATTTTTTAAAGATAGTTAGTTCAGGCAATTTTCTGTATTTATTTTAAATTAAAAAAGCTCAAGTGAAAGACCGCGCTCTTCTAAAGTTACAAAGGCAGATTATCTTGCTTTTTGCATATCCTGTCTACTTTCTTGTTTTTGAGCAGCTCTAATGTTTTGTAAATGTGAGACCTTGTTTTACTTGGCACTATTATGTCATCAATATATCCATGCGATGCGGCAAACAATGGATTAGCAAATTTTTTCTTTGTATTCTTTAATCAGTGGTTGTTGATCTTTTTCATGTCGAAATATAATTTCAACTGCACTTTCAGGGCCCATCACAGCTATTTCAGCAGTTGGCCAAGCGTAGTTTATATCACCTCTTAGATGTTTGGAGTTCATGACAATGTATGCGCCGCCATACGCTTTTCTAGTAATAAGGTTGATTTTTGGCACATTAGCATCAGCGTAAGCGTAAAGTATCTCTGCTCAGTGCTGTATTATATTATTGTATTCTTGATTTGTACCTGGCAAAAATCCTGGAACATCGATGAGTGTGATGATAGGGGGGAATATTAAATGCATCACAAAATCTTACAAACCTTGCAGCTTTTCTTGAAGAATCAATATCCAAACACTCTGCAAGGTGCGTAGGTTGATTTGCAACAATGCCGACGGTATTTACTGTAATCCTACTAAAACCAATTATGATATTACGGGCAAAATCAGGTTTTAGCTCAAAAAACTTCCTTTCATCACACACCTTTTCAATCAGTTAATACAATATCGTAAGGAATATTAGGATTATGAGGAATTAGAGTATTTAAGGATTCATCGATGTCATCAACATCATCGCAGGTTGGTACAGATTTCGGAAACTCTTGATTATTTGCTGGCCAAAAGGTTAAGAATTCACGCATATTTAGCATCATTTCAACATCATTATTAAAGGCAAAGTCTGCGACTCCTGTTTTGCTTGTATGGATTTTAGCGCCACCGAGATCTTCGTGGTTTACGTCTTGTAGGTGACCTTTTTTATTACATCTGGTCCGGTTATAAACATGTATGAACTGTTTTTCACCATGAAAGTAAAGTCAGTTAATGCTGGAGAATAAACTACACCGCCAGCACATGGGCCCATAATTAAAGAGATTTGTGGTATAACAGCTGATGCATTTACATTTCTTTGAAAAATTTTTCCATAGCCAGCAAGGGAATTTACTCCTTCCTGAATCCTAGCTCCACCAGAGTCGTTTAGTCCGATAATTGGAGCTCTGGCGTTGATTGCCATATACATAATTTTGCATATTTTTTTGCATGTGACGCACCAAGCGATCCACCAAAGACAGTGAAATCCTGAGAATAAACAAAAACCTTTCTGCCATAGATAGTACCGTGGCCGATTACAACACCGTCACCTAGAAAATTAGCATTTTGCATACCAAAATCAGTTGCGTGGTGTTTTACGAATTTATAGTACTCTTCAAACGAATTTTCATCGAGTAGTACACTTAGCCTTCCTCTAGCAGTTGCCTTTTGCATGTTGTTTGTTGATCCTATCATGACCGCTTCCTTTTTCAGCTTCTAGTCGCAGGCTTTCTAGTACCCTAAAGTCTTGCATGGATGTGTCAATATTGTCCATAGAAAAAGGAGGAGGTAAAGCAGACTTGTGCTGTGCGCTTGTTAAATCTGTTGATGGATTGATTGTTACTACTTCTCTTTCAATTCCTTGTTAGTTTGGAGCCAATGAGGCCAATTTTGCTAGAGTCATGTCATTATATTTATCCATCTCCTTATTCTCGTAATAGCCAATTTTTTTTACAGCTTTGTTTTTCTCTAAGTCCTCACAAGACTTGTATTGCCACTTAAATCAGTACAAAATACGTTACCATCTCCACTAACATTTAATGTAATACTGCAATCTCTATCACCCACTTTCCAGTGAAATTTAATTGCACAAGATTCATTGAGTATTTGATAAAGCCTTACACCATCGTCACCAACGTGAAACACGCACCAACTTTTTATCTTCTTTACCAATGTAAAAGCTCCAATCTTTGGATTACTATCCTTTAAGGCTTTACCAGGAAATGAGCTATCAAATTTTAACTCACCTTTGCCGTCTTTTAACGACACCCATGCAGTAAATGATTTATCTTCTTTTCCTCTCAACCTCACATCTACAGAATCATTACCTGTATATTCAGCAAGTCTTTTTTGAATTAAACTCACAAATCTCTTGGTTTCCTCATCACTTGTATCCAAAAAAAGCTCCTTATTTGTATGTGACCGGGATGGATCATTGAGATTCTCCAATGCTTTGGCCAAATGTATATAGTTATATGTACGAGTCTTTCTGATATAAGGTTTTCCCTAATTTATAAGTTTTATAAGTTGATTGAGCAACTTGATCTGAATTCATTGTTAAAGTCTCATTTGCATCATGCATAACTACCCCTATATTTTACATAATAAAATCAAGATAAAATATCTTGATTTTAGGATATTGATGAAACCTATAAAGTCAATAGTTAAATTGAAAAATTTTGATTATAATTTACTGTGTACATAATATGTTCTTAAGCTATGCTAAAAATCGCTATAGTAGGCCTACCAAACGCTGGAAAATCAACCTTATTTAATAGGCTAGTGGGAAGAAGAGCAGCAGTAGTTAGTAACATTCCAGGAGTAACGATAGATAGACGTGAGGGAGTTGGAAGAATTAGTGATTTGTAGTTTGAAGTTATAGATATAGGAGAGTGGAACGACCAAACTAATTTTTTATTACAAGTTATTTTGAACAAATCGAATTTTCTCTATTGAGTGCGGATGTAATTTTCTTTCTTGTTGACACAAAAATGCAAAACGAGCAGTACAAAGTGTTTGCAAAGTGGCTGAAAAGAAAGACGAATAAACCTATAATACTCATAGCAAATAAATGCGAGAGCCATAAATCCGAAGATGTTGATTACCTGCAGTTTTTTGATTTTATGGGCCCGGTGTACATTTCAGCTGAACATAATCTTGGCATGGTTGATCTTTATGATGCGTTGGCTAGTGTTATTGAAGATTTTAATGAAGGAATTGAACTACCTGACAGTGAGTCCAGTAGACTAAGGGTTGCAATCATCGGCCGTCCAAACGTTGGAAAGTCAACTTTTTTAAATATTTTATTTGTAGAAAATAGACTAATAACAAGTTCAGAACCAGGAACTACACGTGATTCTGTGGATATTACATATAATTATAATGGAGAACTAATTACTCTTATCGACACCGCAGGAATTCGCAGAAAGGCAAATGTTACCGATGACTTAGAATCAAGGTTAGTTGATAAAAGCATGGAATCAATAAAGCGCTGTCATGTGGTGGTTTTTAATGCTGGACTCCCTTGTGGGTATTGAGCAACAGGATTTATCAATCGGTGAAGCTGCGATCAAAGTAGGAAAGGGAATTATCATTGTTTTAAATAAATGGGATTTAATAAATAAAGATGATAGGAGCAAGTTGATAAAATTTGTAAAACAACATGAAATAACTAGGTTATTCATGGAAATGTCAACTATAACAATTTCTGCGTTGAAAGGCATGCGCTGCAGTGATGTGATAGATAAATGCCTTGAAGTAAACAAATATTTGAACAAGAAGATCAGCACTGCAAAATTGAATAAGTGGCTGATTGATGCTTTGGATAGGCACTCTCACCCGCTTGTAAAAGGTAAGGCAGTTAGAATGAAGTATATCGCTCAAATTGGCACTAAACCTCCAGCTTTTTCTTTGATATGCAACATACCTGAGAGTGTTGATGAAAGTTATAAACGCTATTTAATCAATGACCTTAGAAGAAATTTCTTTACTGAAGGCGTGCCAGTCAGATTGCTTTTGAAAAAGAATAAAAATTCCTATGCAAAATGAATACTCTGCTTTATACTTTAAAGAGTCTTTGTAGTAGTTTGCTTAAGATTATGCTTAATAACTCTAGAATTCCTGCAATCTTTCTGCTGTCAAGTGCTGTTGCTCTAATTTTTGCGTATGTACTGGAGTATTTTTATAATATGCCGCCATGCAAACTATATGAGCGGATAGTTTACTATATTACAGGGTTGCTCGCAGTGGCATATATACTCAAAAACAACAAAATTAGTCTATGCGATGTTTTGCAGCTATCTCATCGGTGCAATAATATCTTTTTATCATGTAGGTCTTGAGCTTCATTGGTTCCATGACATTTTAGGTTGTACAGAGCGAGCAAATGGTAACGTTAGCGTAGAATAGCTGAGAAATAATCTATTAAACCCTAATTACTCTCCATCTTGTGATAAACCTCATTATATTTTTGGCGTTTCCTTAGCAACAAGGAATCTTATTTATCTTATAGCAGCTCTATTTGTACTGGGTACAATGCATTGTGGAGAAAGAAAAAATCTAAATAACCTAAAGTATAGCAACAGTAAATTCTTACAGCAAGCAATCAGAGTAAATCATGCTGGGGAAAATTGAGCGCTATTTGTATTTACTCTGGCCAAAAATTTATTCTTAAGAAATCTTCTATAATCAACGAAATAATTGAAATGGAAGAGCAGGAAAAGAAACATTTTCATTACTTAGAGATTAGAGAGCAAAAGTCTCGCCCTACTGTTTTATTGCCAGTTTGGCGTGTGCTAGGTGCATCACTTGGTGTTGTCACTGCAGTTATGGGCAAAAAAGCTGCTATGGCTTGCACTGCTGCAGTTGAGGAAGTGATCGGAGAGCACTACAAAGAGCAAGTTGCACATTTAGAAGATGGAGAATTGAAGGAAACAATAAGTGAATTTCGCGATGAGGAGCTAGAGCACAGAGATATTGCAATTGTGCATAACGCTGAAGGTGCATTCGGTTACAACATCTTATATTCATTCATAAAAACAGGCTACAAAGCTGCTATTTATTTATCTAAGTTAATTTAGCTGGTTCTCATGCGACTCTTTGTTCATAAAGATGAAATTATATAAATGTGGCAACTGAGGAGTATATACTGTATAATGTTTACTCTTAAAGTTAAGAGGAATTTATGGATTTGAGCAAGATAACTTCAACACCAGATGCAGTGAATGTGATAATTGAAATAGGTGCAGATGCTGATCCTGTAAAGTATGAATTTAATAAGGAATTCGGATTATTACAAGTTGATAGATTTTATCTACCGCAATGGTCTATCCTTGCAATTATGGATTTGTACCAAATACTTGTGCAGGCGATAGTGATCCCGTGGATGTTTTGGTATTAACTCAATACCCCTAAGCGTCTGGTGTTTTGAAATCGGTGCGTCCAATAGGTGCTCTACTTACTAAGGATGAGAAAGGAGAAGATGAAAAAATATTAGCTGTGC
>NZ_JAAXCS010000039.1:0-10827 GCF_013309895.1 Wolbachia endosymbiont of Atemnus politus
TTTCCAACTGATCTTCCTTCGTTTTTGGAAATTTTGGCAGTTCAATAAATGTAAAATAAAAATCTTTTAAATCATGTTCATTGGTATCTTCATCTCGAATAGTGTGCTTTGATTTATACTCAGACTTATCAGGAAATAGAATACAATCTGCTATAGCAATGAAGATAATCTCTTTAAGATCTTGGTACTGATCACCCTTATCGGCCTGTCTTGAATAAGCTTTGGCAGCGTAGTACTGAGCGCGTTTTTCAAAGCCTTTGGTTTTAGCGACCTGGTTAGGTAAGGAAGTAGTATTACTACTACTCCCTCCCTTAGAAACGCAGCATGCGGGTTTCCCCACACTACGCTTGAGCCCCTTATCTAAGTTCTTTTTATTTCGAACCGGCTTATCTTTCATGATTCCTCAGAAAACAGCATTTTTTTTAGTGGTGACACCAACAGTAGAGAACCTTCTCTTGAAAAAGAGCTTGCTAACATTTTTGTTCGTTTACTCTTTTATCAAAATACTTTTTCCATTTTAAGTCAAGTGGATTTGCATCCGCTCTGATGAAGATATAGCGCTATTAAAACTTGCTATTAAACGCGATGTTCCAAATGCAAAATTCATTAGGCATGAAGACATCAATTGGGAATAAATACTCAATCTACTATGAAGAGAATGTAGTCTATGATGATCTTCCAAACCTTCCAAAAACAATAAAGTCAAGAGTTAAAGAAGCTATAAAAGATCGTCTTTCAGATTCTCCTGATAAAGTTGGGAAAGCGTTATTAGGTGAGCTTAAGGGACATCGTAGAATACGAGTATCGTGTTATATCGAGTAAACGAGTTGGAACGTATGGTAATGATTACCGGAATAAGACACAGAGAAAATATCTACGAAGATTAAAACATTCTACACAAGTATTTTATTATACAGTCATCCTTCCTGATCCATCTTCTATTTTAGGTGGCTTCGCTCAGCTCAACATTTTTTTGTTATAACCTCAACATCACTGAACTCTAAAGCTTGGCTGCCCACGATTTGGGATTTTTCATGCCCCTTTCCTGCAACTAGCAGAACCATACCTTCGGTATAGGCAATATCTATACCTTTCTCTATAGCCTCTTTTCTATTTCCTATCTCCAGTGCACTAGGGCAATGTAGTAAAATATCATGACGAATTTTTGCAGGATCTTCATCACGCGGATTATCATCCGTGATTATCACTCTGTCTGCATGCATTTGTGCTATTTTACCCATTTCTGCACGTTTTATTTGATCGCGATTTCCACCACAACCAAAAACTAAAACTATTTTTTTGTTGCAGTGCCATTTCAAAGACAATAGAGCCTGTTTAAGTGCACTTGGAGTGTGCGCGTAATCCACAAATGCAAAAGATTTTACTTTTTCCATTCTTCCCGGTGGAGAAACGAGTTTACCTATACACATCTGCCGATAATCTACCCCAGATGAAATAACTATACCAATTGCACACAACAGATTATATGCTTGAAATTGCCCCAAAACTGGAAAAAATGTGTCATAAATTTTACCACCAATTTCAATTGTAAGATGTTGACCATTGGAGGTGGGTATCTGCTTTAACAAAGCAATATCGGAACCTGTTCTTCCATAGGTGATAATTTTGTTGCCACGTTTTTCAGCTACCTTAAACAATTCATCTATATCCTCATCTAAAATTGCTGTTTCTCCTGCTGGTAGTACCTCGTAAAACAACCTTTTCTTAGCCTTAAAATACTCATTGATGTTCTTATGATAATCCAAATGATCTTGTGAGAAATTAGTAAAAGCCGCGGTAGTTAGCTTCAACCCATGCATTCTGTACTGATCAATTCCATGACTCGAAGCTTCTAACGCTAAGTGCTCCACGTCTTTATTATTTATATCACGTAATGCTGTATAAAGGTCATCTGCATCTGGGGTAGTAAGGCTACTGTTATTATCTCCTCTTTCATTATTGACACATGTTCCAAGCGTTCCAATAGACGCAGCATTATAGCCAGCGTTGTACCAAATCTGGCGGCAAAATTCTATCACTGAAGTTTTACCATTTGTACCCGTTACGGCAGCAACATGTTTTGGCTGTTTGAATTGATAAAACCTGCTGACTATTTCACTGTATATTTCTTGAGGATTTGGATGGAAGATTAGGGCTCCTTTTGCCATCCGAGTAGCATGACACTGGGATCCAGTAGGAAGGATATGGATACATGCTGGTTTTCTAGATTCCAGCGTCATGCGCTGGAATGACGCCGTAGACACACAAACGAAAAGGTAGCCTTCTTTGACTCTCTTGGGATTACACGTGACACCTTTGATTTCAATATCAAAGTTAACATCAATAATGCCGTGCAGTAATTCTCTTAGTTCCATGCCCTACTTCATTGTTTTGAGAGTCTAAACATGGTAATCTTTCTAGCGCAGCATCCAAATCAGAGATTAAATCTTCAGGGTCTTCTAGTCCACAAAAAATTCGCACGAAACTTCCATCATAACCTGAATTCATCACAGACCTTGACATAGATTTACGATCTATTGGTAATATTAAGCTATCGCACCCTCCCCAAGAAGCACCTATGCTAAAAATTTTCATATTATCAACCATATAGCTTAGCTCTTCACGTAAATATTCTCTATTCAATACTATACTGAATACACCACTTGCACCTTTGAAGTAACTTTTCCACAATTTATGCTGAGGATGGGAAGAAAGTGCTGGATATAAAACTTTTTTGACTTTTGAGTGTTGTTCCAACCACTTTGCTACTCTTATTGCTGTGCTTTGATGCCTCTTCATGCGTGTGTGCAATGTCCTAAGTCCTCTGTGTGCAAGATAACAATCGTGCGATTGAACGGTTACTCCATAATTTTTATAGCTCTCATAAAGCGATTTAAAAATTTCACCTTCAGCAATAATAGCTCCCATCAGTAAATCTGAGTGACCAGCTACATACTTTGTAACTGCATACAGCGCAACATCAATTCCATAATCAAGTGGCTTAAATAACAAAGGAGTCGCCCACGAATTGTCACAAACGGTTACGATTTCATGTTCCTTAGCAACTTTTACTATATGCTCTATGTCTGAAATTTCAAATGTTACAGAACCAGGAGTCTCAATCATTATCAATGAAGTGTTACTCCGAATCAAATCAGCTATATCCTGTGTTGGATCATAGAAAGTTACTTCTACCCCTCTCTTTGGTAGCTCATTTTCAGCGAATCTCCTAAGTCGGTAATAACTATTATCTTGAATTAAAACATGCGAACCTGCCTTAGCGAAAGTCAGAATAGCAAAAGTAAGCGCAAGCAACCCGGAAGGATAGATTAATGCTTGTCCCCTACCCTCAACTTCAGCAAGTGCATTTGAAAGATAATGAACAGTGGGAGTACCAACGCTACTATAACTACAATCCCTTGCAACATCATCGTTGATTATATCGTATATACTATCCCCATTTGCTGCATTTAAGTAGTCCTTGTAAGTGGGAAATAATATGGTAGAAGAATGATAAACCGGTGGGTTCATAGAACCTTTATAGTCATTAAATTTCCTTCCCGCTTTAACCAATAAAGATTCTTCCTTCACGCTTTCATTATTTATTTTTTGAATTGTATTCGCTTTGCGTATACAAGTGAAGAGAAATTGCATGTACTTGCTCTATCTCGCTTTTTAGCAACTCATAAATCAACTTGTGCCTTTTTAAGGCGCTCATTCCGATAAAGCTGTTAGATACCAATATTAGTTTAATATGTGAAAGTAATGTCGAATATGCAGCAAAATAATGATCTGCATGTTTTATGGACTCATCGATAATATCAATATCAATTACATCTATTGAACTGCGTATTTTTTCTTCTATCGTTTTAATAATATCCATCTTTGTTAAAGGAGCAGTACATACTGCTCCTTCACATAATATATAACTATTTATTCTCTTCTTTATTATCTATTTCCTGATAATCAGAATCTACTATTTTTTCTTTCTCATTATTTGTTGTGGATGAACCAGCGGAACCTTCTTCACCTTGTTGCTGCTGGGACTCCTTATACATAGCTTCTCCAAGTTTCATAGATAATTGAGAGAGATTAGTAACTTTCTCCTGCATTGAATCAGTGTCATCAATGTTATCAGACTTGCTAGCTTCTTTTAACTCATTAACTGCATTTTCAATAGCAGATTTATCTTCTGGTGAAACTTTATCGCCGTACTCTTTCAGAGACTTTTCTGTAGAGTGGACTAAGCTGTCCGCCTGGTTCCTCACCTCAATAAATTTCTTGCGCTTCTCATCTTCTTGCGCTTTTTCTTCAGCCTCTTTTACCATACGATTTATTTCATCTTCAGACAAACCGCCTGAAGACTGAATACGTATTTTCTGCTCTTTTCCAGTAGCTTTATCTTTCGCAGAAACATGCACTATTCCATTTGCATCTATATCGAATGTCACTTCAATCTGAGGAACCCCACGAGGAGCAGGCGGTATCCCTTCCAAACTAAACTGACCAAGCAGCTTATTGTCAACTGCCAATTTCCTTTCACCTTGATACACCTTAATGGTAACAGCGGTTTGGTTATCTTCTGCAGTCGAGAACACCTGAGATTTTTTAGTAGGGATCGTAGTATTACGCTCAATAAGTGGAGTGAACACTCCCCCCAAAGTTTCAATACCCAGAGAAAGTGGAGTCACATCAAGTAATAACACATCTCTCACGTCACCTTGAATGATTCCTGCTTGTATTGCAGCCCCAATTGCCACAACTTCATCGGGATTCACTCCTCTATGCGGATCTTTGCCAAAAAATTCTTTGACTTTCTCTATTACTTTTGGCATACGAGTCATCCCGCCAACAAGCACCACTTCACCAATCTGACTAGCAGACAAACCAGCATCTTCAAGAGCTTTTTTACAAGGAACCATAGTCCTTTCAATTAAATCATTCACTAAGTTTTCAAGTTTCGCCCTCGTTAATTTCATATTTAAGTGTTTTGGACCACTCGCATCAGCTGTAATAAACGGCAGATTTATTTCCGTTTCCATTGCACTTGACAATTCGATTTTTGCCTTCTCCGCGGCTTCTTTGATCCTCTGCATAGCCATAGGATCATTTCTCAAGTCCATACCATTACTTTTTTTGAACTCATCTAGTAGATAACCTACTACTGCATTATCAAAGTCTTCACCACCAAGATGAGTATCACCATTCGTAGCCTTTACCTCAAAAACTCCGTCACCTATTTCAAGTATTGAAACATCAAATGTACCACCACCAAGATCATATACTACTATTGTGTGCCCATGCTTCTTATCGAGACCATAAGCAAGTGCTGCAGCAGTCGGTTCATTAACAATTCTAAGTACATTCAATCCAGCAATTTTTCCTGCATCCTTTGTTGCTTGGCGCTGAGAGTCGTTGAAGTACGCCGGTACTGTTATCACAGCATCCTTTACTTCTTCTCCAAGATAAGCCTCCGCTGCTTCTTTCATGTTTTGTAGTATAAATGCACCAATTTGACTAGGAGAGTATTCTTTATTATCAGTCGTTTTAACCCATGCATCACCACTTTTTGCTGCAAACACTTTATACGGCACATTTAGATTTTTTATCTCAGGATCACTATATTGACGGCCTATTAATCTCTTAGTAGCAAAAAAGGTATTACTTGCATTTGTGGTTGCTTGTCTTTTTGCAGGAGCACCAATCAGCCTCTCTCCTGATGAAGTAAATGCAGCTATAGATGGAGTAGTTCTCGCCCCCTCTTTATTTTCTATTACCTTTGTATCCTTGCCTTGCATTATCGCAACACAAGAATTTGTCGTTCCAAGATCTATACCTATTGCTCTTCTCATAATGAATACTCCCTTATAAATATTACTTGATATAAGAATATATAAGTATGAAACTCATCAATTACAAGTCCTGTTTAGGATTTCTAGTTAGCTGTTAGAACTCAAAAGGCGTGAAAGCCACCTAGTCAACCAAAAGTTGTTTTGCAATCCACCAGAATTATCAGCTTTTTCATTGTTGCTGCCCTCAATACTGTAACCAGAGTTTTGCAATGGTTTACAATCACTTACATTAACGTCATCTCCCCGTGTTAAAATGAATGCATCTATACTCAAATTGTTATCAGCACTAACGCTTAATTTAATATTAAACTGTTTTTCGATTGTAGAAACTGTATCTCGCTTATTATTAAAAATATGTGCTATAATTGAACCATGTGCTGCCAAATCAAATGATCTATTACGATTTCTACTAGCAACGTGTTGCAAGTCTCTCAATATTGATGCAACAATTACTTCATTTGATTTTACCTTTCCAACTCCTTTACAGTGTAAACATTCTGTAGTGTTAATTTCCTGTATGCTTGGCTTAATCCTTTGCCTTGAAAATACCATGAGACCAAAGTCATTTATGTAGCTAAACTGAACTCTAGCCTTATCATCCTTAAATGCTTGCCTAATAGCAAACTCAACAGCTCTACAATACTGATACCTCAACATATCAATAAAATCGACCACTATTAATCCTGACAAGCCTCTCAAATTCACTGCCTTGATATTTCAGGTACTGCTTCCATATTGGTTCTATAGGCTGTTTCTTCTATACTATCTTCCCCTGTCATTTTTCCTGAGTTTACATCTATCGAAACAAACGCCTCAGTCAAAGTTATTATCAAAGACCCACCAGACGGCAATTTTACCCTATTGCTATATAACTAAAAAATTTGATCTTCGATTCCGTAGTAAGTAAAGATTGGAACAAAACCTCTATACAACCTATAACGCAACTTACTACCTTTTAATGTATTCTTAGCATATTGCCTCACTGCTTCAAAAGCTTCTTTTCCAGATACTACAACTTGTACATCATTGCTACAAAAATCACGAATAGATCTCATAATCAGGTCTGTTTCGTTATAAATCAATGACGAAACACTTACAGAGGAAGCATTTTCTTGAATATTCTGCCACAACGAATATAAATAATTGTAATCCTGCTCAATTTCTTTTTTACTTTTCCCCGAACCAACGGTTCTTATTATTAAACCTGACCTTTTTGGTAATTCTATTGAACTCAGTATATCCTTTAACTGCTTTCTAGCATTATCATCTTCAATTCTGCGGGACACTCCACCTTTGCTCATGGAATTTGGCATGAAAACACAATACCTACCCACTAAAGTTATGTATGTTGTAAATGAAGCCCCTTTATTACCTCGTTCCTCTTTAGTTAGCTGAACCAACATTCTTTGATTGATCGAAATAACATCTTGTAATTTGTACCTCTTGTATAAAGATACCTCTCTTACAAAACCATTACCGGACTCATTAGCATTCTTACTGGCTGTAGAATCTGAAGAAACATTTGCTGATGCGTTGTCACCTCTCTCTGTACAATCATCACTTGAATAGCTCTCAAAGAAAGTTTCCTTTTCCTTTTCTGGAATATTAAAATAATCCAGAGATATCTCAGAAAAAGATAAAAAACCCTGCTTATTCTTCCCATATTCAATAAATACAGCTTGCAAAGAGGGCTCTATACGCCTTACATGGGCAACGTATATATTACCTCTTAACTGCCTCTTTTCTTTGAATTCCTGCTCAAACTCTATAACCTTGTTATTGACTGACAAAGCAACTCTTACCTCATCAGAGCAGATAGAGTTTTCTATTAATAGTAATCTTTTACCACTATTTGCCACTTATTTACCGTTTGCATTTGTTCTGAGACTAACTTTATGCTACTTAGTACACTGCTGACTGTCAAGAATTTTGCAATATATTTGTAATTTACATCGCTTAAAGATACAAAATGGTTGACTTTTAGCGTTTCATGTAATAAAACTTACACAGAATTTAGATTATTATACTAAGTATGGCAAAAAAGAATGCCTCTTTGCTTGTTAAGCTAGTTAGCAGCGCAACCAAAATAACAAGCACTGGTGAAAAGAAATTGACAAGTTATTTTTATATAAAAAACGCAACCCAAAAAAGCTTACTAGAAAATTGGAGTTTAGAAAGTATGACCCAGTAGTTAGAAAGCATGTGCTATTTAAAGAAGAAAAATTAAAGTAACTTTTTTATAAGGAAGTTTGTCATTATGCAAAATTTACAACTAAGTTATCCCATAGTGATAGAGCTGGGTGACATAAAAGATACAAAACTGAAATTAATAAAGGTTGTTGCACGACTAATAAATAAGAGATACAGAACGCAGAAAAAAGCAGCAACTGCCCTAAAGATTGATCAACCTAAGGTATCTCAAATTAATAAGTCAAAAATTGAAGGGTTCTCTTTAGAATACTTGCTTAACTTACTAGTTGCACTAGATCAAGATATAAATATGAAAATAAAGCATAATTCCGAATCTACATAATATAATAAGGTTCTTATTCGCCTTAATTTATGGTCTAGCACCATAAAAATTTCGTAAAATCTATACTTAATAGCTTTCTTGTATACGTTCAGGAGAATGGCAAAACAGATAGACAAGGGATGGTAAAAAGATAATCATAGAATAAACGAGAGGCAATATGGTTGATCTTGAAGAACTTTGCAAAAATCTAGAGCGTAAAATAGAAAAGCTAGAAGCAAAAATAGAAAGATTGGAAAGAGAGAATGAAAGTCTCAAAGCAGAAAATAAGGCTCTGAAAATAGAAAATGCTGAGTTAAAGGAAAGGCTGGGTTTAAGTTCGAAAAATTCATCTCTGCCCAGTTCAAAAGAACTGTACAAAATAAAAAAGGACAAGCCAAAAAGCAAAAGGAACATTGGTGGTCAGATTGGACACAAAGGGGAGCTAAAATGGATGCAGATGAGGTGATAAAGGTGAAGTTCACATCTACTTGTGAATGTGGAGGAGAGATTGCAATATGTAAAAAACCATACATTCATCAAAAAGTTGATCTTCCGGAAATCAAGCCGTACGTAGTGAGGTAGAACATGGTCGTTGTAGGAAATGTGGAAAAAGAAGAAGTAGCAAGTTACCAGAAGGCGTTACATCAGGTACATTTGGGCCAAAAGTTAAATCGATAATTGCAGCGTTGAGCGGGTTTTACAAAAATTCAAAGCGTGAAGTAGCTAGCATACATGTTCAACTTGAACATAAGTGTTGGCAGTGTGTCAAATAGCGAATCCAGAGTTGCATCAAAATGTAAAAAAACGTATGAGCAAGAAATAAGCAGAAGTGAGATTTTGCATATCGACGAAACTTGGGAGTGTTAAATAAACTGTGTCAAACCGAAAAGAAAAGTAATAAATTGATATAAAAAATGGAGGTTTGACACAGTTTATTTAACACTCCCAATTTTAACAGATTTGTAAACATCAGTATACAGCTCATTAATATTTGGTTCTTTGCTATTCTTGGCAAAATCCTCCGACTTTTTTACTAAATCACGTACTTCCTTGTCGATTGCCTTGCATTCTTCCTCTGAAGCGATCTTATTATCTATCATGTACTTCTTTAAAGTGCTTATAGGGTCATGATTTTGCTTCATATCCTCAACTTCTTCTTTCGAACGATAAGTAGCAGGATCTGACATTGAATGACCGCGATATCGATATGTCTTCATTTCAAGCAGGATAGGTCCTTTCCCGCTACGGACGTGCTCAACTGCTTCACTTGTAGCTTCATAAACAGAAAAGAAATCCATGCCATCGACCTGCTTTCCAGGAATACCAAAGCTTTCCCCCCTTTTGTATAGCTCAGTTACTAAAGTTGATCTTTGTACAGAAGTACCCATCGCGTATTCGTTATTCTCTATAATATAAACCACAGGCAACTGCCACACAGATGCCATATTAAACGATTCATACACTTGCCCTTGATTGGTAGCACCGTCGCCAAAATATGTGAATACTACGTTATCTTTTTTCTTATACTTATTAGCAAATGCTATTCCTGTGCCAATTGGAACTTGTGCACCTACTATTCCATGTCCACCGAAAAATTTTTTTTCAATATCAAATATATGCATTGAACCACCTTTACCCTTTGAACACCCCGTTTCTTTACCGGTTAGTTCTGCCATTACAACATTCGGATCAGAATCACATGCAAGCATTAAACCATGATCTCTATAACTTGTGACAAAAGCATCACCAGGTTTTGACGCAGCATGAGTCCCAACTGCAACTGCCTCTTGCCCTATTGACAGGTGACAAAATCCGCCTATTAATCCCATCCCATATAATTGTCCTGCTTTTTCCTCAAATCTGCGTATGAGTAGCATTTTCCTGTAGAATCCAATCACCTGTTCTTTAGTGAAATTTTCTTCTTTCATATCGATTTCTTTTTTATTAAACTCAGATAATATCAGAAATTTTTAACATTTTGTAACAATATCTGCATGGACTATTACCACTGGCTTGAGGCCTTTCACGTTATTTCTGTCATTATGTGGATGGCAGGTATGCTCTATTTACCAAGGCTCTATGTCTACCACGCAGCTGTAAAGCCAGGGTCGGAAAGCGACAGTTTACTCCAAACAATGGAGAGAAGACTTCTAAGATTTATCATAAATCCTGCAATGCTTTTTTCGCTTGGTTTTGGCATCACATTAATGGTTATAAGAGAGGCATACCGCGAGGGGTGGTTCCACATAAAAGCATTAGCATTGCTTTTCATGTTCGCAATTCATGGGCTGCTTGTAATACATAGAAAAAATTTTGCAATGGGCTTAAATAAAAAAACTCATGTTTATTTCCGTGTTTTAAATGAAGTTGTTACAGTATTGATGATAATTATAATTATTGCAGTTATCGTGAAACCATTTCGCTAGTCTTACCAACATATATTTAGAAGTTGTCCGAAAACTA
>NZ_JAAXCS010000004.1:0-30212 GCF_013309895.1 Wolbachia endosymbiont of Atemnus politus
ACTTGAAGATTTATTTATCTATCATTTTATTAGAAAAATTCTTTACTACTGGCTACAACAGTCATATATATTAGCTTAGAACAGTAAAGAACTTATTGCAAAAACAGTGAAATTAATACATAATTAATATATACATAATTTACATGTCTATTGTATAGGTTTTTATTAGGAGCTACCATGGTAGAATTTTTTGAATAACGCAGCAAAAAAGATCGAAGGTGAGTATCACCAAAGCGAGGAAGCTACTGCACCGTTGTACTAATTTTACATCACCACCCTCAGTATGGCGGTAATATGGATAGTAAAATGATACACAGTATATACACATCTTTTATTAATTACAAATTTTCTGCATTGAAAATTAACTTTCGCGGTGTGGGAAAATCCACTGGAACTTTTGATAAGGGCATAGGAGAATTAACTGACGCTGCGGTGGCTATTGATTGGCTTCAGGAGCATAATCCTAGCAACGTTCCAATTTGGGTAGTTGGTTTTTCTTTTGGAGCATGGGTGGATACGCAGCTAACAATGCGCCGACCTGAGATAGTTGGTTTTATTGCTCTTTCTCTTCCGGCAACTAAATATGATTTCTCCTTTCTTTCTCCTTGTCCAGTTCCTGGGCTTATAATACAAAGCAGTAACGATACAATTTCAGAAGAAAGCGATGTAACAGAACTAGCAACAAGGCTGATAATCTCAGCAAAAAGCGATTACATGGAATACCACATAATAGATGATACCAACCACTTTTTAAGAGATAAAGAAGAAGAGGTAACTAAAATCATAGATGGTTATATAAAACTGCGTTTGAGTAGTGCAGCTATTTCTTTTCAAAAGGTCAAAAAAGAGGTAAGAATAAGAGAGTATGTTTAATCAGAGAAAGGTTTGATTATGTTTAAGAAATTACTACTATGTACTCTAGCTACCCTTGCACTACAGGGAGGTTGTTCACCGCGCAAGCTAAAAAGTCCGTGTATACAAGGAAACGAAAGTACTTCTTGCAAGCTATACCCTATTAATGACCATTGGCTGGGTGAGTACAAGGTAAATAGACTCTAATATAACTATTTACAATTTTACTAGCGATCCATCTTTTAACTGTAAGACACAGTCTGCTTTTTCTGCAAGGAGATGATTGTGTGTTACTATAAGCATAGAGCTGTTATTTTCCTTTACATATGAATATAACAGCAAAAACACATTCAAAGAATTTGTTGGATCCAAATTGCCTGTTGGTTCATCTGCAAGTAAAAGCTTTGGAGAATTTACAATACTTGCAATTGCAATCCTTTGCCTTTCTCCACCAGAAATTTCAGATATCATACTGCTCGCTTTGTTTTCTAGACCAAATTTTTCCAATATTGTCTGCGCATTCTTTGTCGCTTCAGTCTTGCTTTTTCCTGCAATAAGCTGAGGAAGAATAACATTTTCCAATACTGATAACTCCTGCAACAAATAGTGAAATTGATACACAAGCCTGAAGTTGGCTTATCCAGTAAACCTGCAATTTGCAATATAGTTGTTTTTCCTGATCCCGAACTGCCAATTAATGCAACCACTTGTGCTTTTGTAACCCTCATGTTGATATTTTCTATGAAAGCAGGACTTTTTTTGAAACTTTTACCTATAGAAATCAGCTCTAATGCTACATTACTACCCATGTTTACAATATCCAGCTGGTATCTGGCAGTAATTAAATTGAGAAGCTGTTACCACATCCACACCGAGACTTAGCAAGAGCATTTTTTATTTGAAAACCAGAACCACTTAGACTTTCAGTATAATCTATAACTGAGTTATTCAAAAATTTTGCTGAACAATTATCGACCATTAATACAGGATTTCCATTTTCATCATGAACTACTATATCTTTACTTTTTTTACTGAAACTAGAGTGACCCCTATAATCCTCGCTGTCTTCATAGTCATCATCTTCGTCATCAAATTCATCATCATAGTCATCATCGCTCATAGATGGATTCTTATTCACCTGATCCATAAGAAAATTGTACTTGAAGCCAGAACATCCGCCACCTGAAACTGCAACTCGCAAAAAAGAACCCTTATCTTCTTCCTGCTCCACAAGAGAGTTAATTTTCTTTAACACATTGTCAGTTAAGCTAATATTGTAATTTGTTGACATAGTTAGCACCGTTTATTATTGATAATTTAATTATAGTTGAAATTTTACATGTTAAACAATAATTTTCTATTAAGTTATGCGTGTTTCCCAAACAAGACGAAAGGAAGATATTTCAAGGAACCAGAAGATGAAACCCGCAGCGAGATCGAGATCGCATTATCCATTCTAATGCGTTTAGAAAATTGGAGTACAAAACACAAGTTTTCATCAATTATGAGCATTATTACTATCGTACTCGGCTTACTCATAGCCTTGAAGTTGCGCAAATTGCAAGATCTATCGCACGTAGACTCAGTTTAGACGAAGATATTACTGAATGTATAGCACTTGCACATGACCTTGGTCATCCTCCATTTGACCACACAGGAGAGGATGCTCTAAAGAAATCAGTTCCTGATTTGAATCTTGATAGCGAGAAGTATGAATTTGACCATAGCGTTCAGGCTATAAGGATTTTAACTTACCTTGAACATAAACATGCTGACTTTGATGGTATGAATCTAAGCTGGGAGGTGGTAGAAAGAGTTGCAAAGCATAATGACCCCTTGCTTGGTTAGAATGCAGTATCCCATGCAAGTAATCAACTATTGATAGGATACAACAACAAATATGATTTAAAACTTGAAGAATTTTCAAGCATTGAGGCACAAGTTGCTTCAATTGCTGATGATATTGCATACGGTGTTCATGACCTTGTGGATGCACTCAGGGCAAATTTAGTGACTGTAGAAGACTTGTTTGATATTCCTTAAATTGGATAATCGTTTAAAGACGCAAAGAGTAGATATTCAAAAATGCCATAGTGTAAACTCATACATGAATCACTTAGTAGAACCATAGGAATTATGATAAGTGATGTTGTTTCTCAGACTAAAAATATACTGAAAATCACAAAATAAAAAGTATAGAAGATGTATAGAAGTTTAAATAAAATGCTAGTCACGTTCTCACCAGAAGTGGCAAACGCTACAAAAGAAATGAAAAAATTCAACATGGAAAATATATACAGAAGCTATAAACTCAATAGAACGATGAACAAAGCAAAACGTATAGTATAGGATCTTTTTCAATGCTTTAATGAAACAAGCTCGTGGAACAAGCAAGTGGAACAAGCTCGTCTATGAATTCGAGCGTTCAGTAATAATATGTGACTATATCTCAGGCATGACAGATAAATTTGCTATACACGAGCACAGAAGAATTTTTGACACTTCATACGAAATGACTACTTTCTAATGACTGATGACCACTTCATGTGAATTGCACTAAAACTTGCAGAAAAAGTTCTTGGAAGTGTTGCTCCAAACTCTGCCGTTGGGTGTGTCATTGCAAAAGATGGTGTGGTAGTTGGTGAGGGCTGCACAGGAATCGGTGGGCGTCCCCATGCAGAAATAGTTGTTCTGCAAAATGCAAAAAATTCTACTCACGGTGCAATTATGTACGTTACTCTCGAACCATGTTGCCACTTTGGAGTTACGAAACCTTGCACTACAGAAATCATAAGGGCTGGAATAAAAAGAGTAGTAATTGCAACAATCGACCCCGATAAAAGAGTTTCAGGTGTAGGCATTAAAGCTCTAGTGGAAGCGGGAATTAAAATTGAGCAAGGCATTATGCAAAAAGAAGCAGAAAAATTGAACATTGGCTTTTTCACTACTCAGAGATTACATAGACCATTTATAGCTTGCAAAGTCGCAACAACTCTCGATGGTAAAATCGCAACATTCATAGGTGATAGCAAATGAATAACTAGCAAAAATACAAGAAATTGGGTACACGAGCTTAGAACAAAATATGACGCAATCATGATCGGCAGCAACACCCTAATTAACGACGATCCACTGTTAACTTGCAGATTACCAGATTTTGAAGATAGATCGCCAGTAAGGCTAATTATCGACAGCCAAGAAAAGTTAAAGCAAGAGCATAATATTGCAAAGACTGCAGATAAAATAATAACTTGGGTGATTACTAACAAAGAAGTAAGAGAAAAAATAGAAAATGTCAGCCATTTAATAGTAGACTCAAACGATGAGGGCAAAATCTGCCTAAAAGACATGGCATCAAAATTTGTTTCAGAAATCGGTATAAGAAGGGTATTAGTTGAAGGTGGAGGGATCTTAATCACAGAGCTACTGAAGTGTAATTTAATCGACAGGCTGATAGTCTGCCGTAGTGGTAAAATTTTAGGTAATGACGCCATTCCTTTTGTAGGAGACTTAGGAATTCAATCCATCAACGGCTGCTACCGATTCAAAAAAGCAGAAGTAATAGACTTTGATAAAGATATAGTCGAGGTTTGGGATAGATTATAGTAGCTTTTATATGCTTGACTATAAAGAAAGAGGTAGAAAATCTACCTCTTGTAATAGGTCAAGCTACTTTCTCTTGTAAACCAAGACTCTGCTTAAATTGCTGCTGAACGCTATCTTCAGATAATCCATCAAGCACTGTTGATATAATTTCACCCTTGTCATCTTTTTTATCCAGATCAGCTTGGGTAGCTAAATTTGCGGTTTTTACTTCGATTTCCTTTCTAACATTTTCAATTGTTACTTTAGTTTCTCCAACATTTCCAGATGTCTCAGCTCCATTTATTTCTTCGTTCTTGTGCATTTTCTTATACGAACAATAAGCCAGTGTGGCAAAATATACAGCGATAAGAAATAGAGCTGCAATTCCAATAGGGTCAACAATCGTGATAATAAGCGCCAAAGATTCAGGTGCAGCAACTATATTAGCAGCAATCAATACTGTTGTTATTGCTGCCGCTAAAGATGCAAGTGCAACTGTACCTTCAATGCCCATTTTTGTTATGTGCACCGTGTTTCCCCACTTCCATATGCTCATAATAACCCTCCTTAATGGGCCTTAAATTAATCTAGCATATACACATATTAGCATACCAATCAAAGTATTTTTTTGCAAATATAATTTTAGCTGCCTCCTATCGACTATACGCAGCTTCAGATTTTTAAACCATAAAAACAGATAAAATGCTAAAAAAAACCCTTGACAATCCCCTTCAATCTCATTATAATAACAATGAAGCTATTGATTTATCTTCGCAATCCGCAGATAAAACGACAAAGGAAACTTTGTATTAGGCGTCTCATTTTAAAATTTTGCACTTCTCTATAAATTTTATGCCTATATAAGCTGAAACGAGCTGTTTAAGAAAGTAAAGAACGTCAAATAGAACAAGGGAGGATTTGATTACTAGCTGCCCTAGGTTTCTTTTGCCTTTTTTTCTACTTGGTAAATTTATTAATATTTAAAGTAAGATCTATTGCAGTTTAAAAGTCGCTAAATTGCAGTGTTTAAGACTTAAAGAACGCCGATACTGGAAATAGACAATGACCAGGGATCCTTTTACCTTTTTTTCGGACTAGTGAATTTTTTAATATTTATTATTAAACTGGGTCCCAGTGTCCGCTACTTGGATGACACCATCATAAAGGAACCAGTGTCCGCTACTTTGATGAAAGGAGAGGAGTACTTGGGTGAAAAGAAAGGGCTGTCATTCCAGCCCAGTTTTCAACCTGCATTTGAGACCAACAGGCCAGTACTGGAATGACAAGAAAAGTGCTACATTGCAGACAATCTAATTCACATAGTACTTTGTATGGCCTTCCTTTTAGCTATATGGCTCTTATACAATTTAAATAATAACTCTATTTTTTGACCTGTTTCTATATCATACATGTTGGTATCAACGACTTATAAAATAATTCATCAATTTGTTTGAAAGAACTTGGTACAAAATAACCTATCAGATATGATCAAATCATCGTTTGCTTATATGATACTCAATTTAAATAAAATGGGCTTACCTACAAAAATATTTTTCACCTCGTTCATTTTCGGGTTTGTTCTTTATCCTTATTTTATAAAGCTTCTAAAAAAATCAAAAAAGATGGGCAACCAATTAGGTTATGCGGACCGGAAAGTCATTTAATTACAAAAAGAAATACTCCCACTATGGGCGGTATAGTAATACTGATTTCCTCTTTATTACCAATTCTACTTTGGACTCAGTTAACGCCAGAGATTCTATTGTTGGTGTTTATAACTCTATTTTTTGCTCTGATTGGATTTATTGACGATTATTTAAAATTAAAAACAATTACCCCTGTGGTCTGGGGGTAGAATAGGACCACCGTATCCTCTGCGTGTCGTAAAAGGCGACTAAAAGAGGGGGTTGGCGTCAGGAAGGGCATCCGGCCATTAAAACCCTAACTTTGCTCCATCTAAGTCCCCATGGATAAGTTTTATCCTGGGGCAAACAGCTAACCTGGGCAAGCCTGGATAATAGCTGTATAAAGGATGTTGTTGTATTTAAAGTTAAAAACAAATAATCCTCAGGGTTTAAGCGCAAAAACCAAAATACTTATCCAATTTATTGTAATTCTGGTTGGTATATCTATGTTTAAATTGTACTTTACTGAAGATTTTACAAAAACGTTCCTATTTAAAGGAGTAATAATCGACTTTGGCTACCTCTATGTTCCTTTTGATGCATTTGTGATTGTCGGCTCTGCTAACGCTGTAAATCTTACGGATGGCCTTGATGGCCTTTCTGCAACTCAAGCTATCACTTCTTTTGTCTCTTTGGGACTAGTTACATATCTGACTCAAGCAGACATGAACATCATTTTATTCTGCATTGCGTTTATAGGAGCGATTTTAAATTTCTTGTGGTTTAATACACATCCAGCAAAAATATTTATAGGTTACATTGGCAGTTTGTCAATCGGTGCAGCTTTAGGGTTAACTAGCGTTTTAATTAAAATGAAAGTGCTTTTTGCTGTTATTGGAGCAATCTTTGTAATGGAGACTTTGTCTGTCTTTATTCAGGTATTATATTTTAAATACACAAAATTCATACATGGAGAAGGAAAGAGGATTTTTCTTATGACACCAATACATCATCATTTCGAAAAGAGGGGATGGTCGGAAAATGAAATAGTTGTGAAATTTTGGTTCATTGCCAATATTTGTTCAATCTTTACTGTAGTTTTCTTGTTATAGAAACTTATGATATATCCTGATTTTACATTAGAAAATAAATTATCAGGAGTAATAGCAGGAGTGGACGAAGTTGGAAGGGGCCCGCTAGCTGGTCCAGTAATGTCTGCAGCAGTGGTATTTACTGAAAGGAATATAATCATTGAAAGAATTAACGACTCAAAAAATTTGACTGCTAAATATAGGCAAATGATATATGAAAAAATAACGTCTGTTGCAAAATTTGATATAGGGATAGCGAGCGTTGAAGAAATAAATTCGTACAACATTTTGCTGGCAACAAAACTTTCAATGCAGCGTGCGTTGATAGACTTAGGTCATGAACTAGATTATGTGCTAGTTGATGGTAATCAGCCACCTAAGGTAAAATGGCAAGTAAAGTCCATAATAAAGGGCTATAGTTTGAGCATATCAATTGCAGCAGCTTCGATCATTGCAAAAGTTACAAGAGACCAACTGATGCAGAAGTTTCATACCCAATATCCGGAGTATAATTGGTATAAAAATAAAGGATATGGAACAAAAGAGCACATAGAAGCTATAAACATCTATGGTATTACAGAACATCATAGAAAAAACTTTGCACCTATTTTGAAACTCTGCTGAACGGACAATAGACTTCTTTCAAAATTGTCAGAGGTAGAGTAAGATCAAGCATTTAAAAGGATGAAATAAAAGGAAATAGAATAGTTAGAAGGAGAAAAATTTCGACGATAACAGGGAGCAACATTTGAGAGAATAGTAAAAATTCTAGATTCTGTGAATAAAATTTTAGAGAAGCCATGTGAGGGTAGCAACGAAGTTCAAAAAACCCAAATAAACTATAGCAGTTTTATCAAAGCGAGAAAAAATACGCCTAAATTTTACTAAAAAAGCACTCAATCAAATTTTGCAGATATGCTCATCGTAATACCTTTACACTTTTCTATTCCGTTTTAGTGGCTGTACACCCCTTATCTTCAAACAAAAGCATGTGGTCCTTATCAGCAGTAGAGTTGTAGATATTTTCGCTGGTGCCTGAGTAATTTTATTTCTTTGACCAGGAGTCAGAGTGAATTTAAGTGGATTTCCAAAACGAGCGCATGGTTCCCCTTTGCTCCGTCCTAAAGCCTCTTGGAGTCTTTTATATATCCAACCTCGGTACCGTAAATTTTGACAGCTTCTAAATCTGGTTCTTGTTTTATGCACTCCAATGAATTTTTCCAAATATCCTTTTCGCACCATCTCTTAAATTGTTTATGTACGCTTCTTTAATTGCCATGGGAAGAGCCGCCATTACTTCGCGCAACACCGCTTCTATGTTAATCGTTTTTCGTCCTTTCTATGCATTTCTTTTACACTTTTTATGAACTCTAAAATTTGTTCCCAATTTCCTTCTTTTATATAATATCCCATTCGGTAGTTTCTCCATTTTTATATTCATTTGGTTAAACTACCGCTTTTTATCTCTCTCTTTATATTTTTTGTCCACAGAGTCTAGAAAACTTGTATAGATTTTTTCACTTCTGTGGTACCATCAACCTGTAGTTATGAAATAATCAAATATAGATAAATCAGCGTATGGGATTGTGGAACATGAGTATGACGTAGTGGTAGTAGGTGCAGGTAGAGCAGGGCTCAGCGTGACATTTGGAATGGCTGCAACTTATTTTCCAGTTGCTTGCATTTCTAAAGTTTTCCCTACACGCAGTCATACAGTTGCTGCACAAGGCGGGATCAGTGCAGCTTTAGGAAATATTGCTGAGGTCGATTGGCGCTGGCATGCGTATGACACAATAAAAGGCTTAGACTGGCTCGGTGATCTGGATGCAATAAAATATATGTGTAAAAACGCCGCTAAATCTGTCATTGAACTTGAAAATTTTGGCGTACCTTTTTCACGTACAGAAGATGGCAAAATATACCAGCGTGCCTTTGGTGGAATGACAACTCACTTTGGTAAAGGAAAATCAGCGCAACGCACTTGTGCAGCAGCAGACAAAACCGGGCACGCAATTCTTCATACCCTATACAGCAATGTCTTAAATTCAATGCTGCATTCTTTGTAGAATACTTTGCAATTGATTTAATCATGGATAGTTTATTTATTTATTCGTATGGCACACAAACAGGGGATCTTGGTCTCCTCCAGGGGAACTTAGTCGTAGGTGATCTCCTCGTTGACGTTGATAGCTTGCTTCAAGTAGATGACGATCTACTTCTGGCCCTCCACCATGATCACCCTAGCGTAGCAGTTGGGATTGCAGCTGTGGTTGATGAAGTGAGACAGATTTCCCACGGTGGTGGCATCAATGATGGTCTCGTGGTCCACTCGGGACAGATAGCTGGATCCAATGCCCATGCGGTGGTACTTGACTTCCCGGATGTCAGCTATAACATTCCGGATCACCTGGCCCACATAATCAATGACCATGTCATCTGCTGCAATGGGTTCCAGGGCAAAAGCAGCCCCAGTCGTGGATTCTACTCCTGGCAAACTTGAGGAAGCCGCTAGTCCCTAGTTTCTGCTTGAAGTCCAGGAGACACTAGGCCTTTGGACGCCTGTTTGGAGACATTAGTTTCATGCAGCCGTATTCTGGGTAGAAAACGGCTACACTACTCACAGGGAGGGCCACGTGAAGGCTGTCTCCATCCTCCCCAATGGATAGTGAAACCGGAGCATGCTGCGGAGTTCTTGCCTGGACGCTGTGCGACGGCACATTGCATAAATTTCGCGCACATTCGGTGGTATTGGCAACAGGTAGATATGGACGTGTTTATTTCTCTGCAACCAGTGCACATACCTGCACAGATAATGGTAATGGCATGGTGATAAGAGCTGGATTGCCACTTGAGGATATGGAATTTGTGCAATTTCATCCAACAAGAATATATGGCTCAGGGTGTTTGATGGCAGAAGAATGTCGCGGTGAAGGGGGATACCTTGTTAATTCTCAGGGCGAAAGGTTTATGGAACGTTACGCACCGAAAACAAAAGAGATTTAGCTTCTCGTGATGTGGTGAGTCGCGCAATAACAATTGAAATTAGGGAAGGCAGAGGCATTGGCCCGAAAAAAGATCATATGTACAGTTTAACTATAGCACACCTTGATCCAGAAGAGTTTTGCGGGGGTTGATGTTACTAAAGATCCGATTCCAGTCATTCCAACTGTTCACTACAATATGGGTGGCATTCCAACTAATTATCATGGAGAAGTAATTACACTGAATAAAGGCAAGGAAGAAGTAGTAGATGGGCTGTTTGCAATTGGAGAAGCTGCGTGTGTTTCTGTGCACGGTGCAAATCGACTTGGTTCTAATTCGCTTTTTTATCTTGTGGTTTTTTGGCAGAGCTGCAACGCTCAAAGCAAAAGAGAAGCTAAAGCCCAACGCATCACATAAAAAACTGCACTCAGATTTCACAGACTGGATAGTAGCTAGGCTTAATAAAATGCGATTTGCCTTCGGAAAGTTCAGAGTATCGAAGATACGCAGCGAAATGCAACATACCATGCAAAAATATGCATCAGTGTTCCGTGTTGCTGAAGTTTAAGAAGAAGGCAAAAAACTATAAAAAAGGTAGCAAAAATGATGATTGATACAGCAATTGAAGATCGTAGTATGATATGGAATAGTGATTTAGTTGAAGCACTGGAACTTGCCAACATGATCCCACAAGCAGTTATTACTATGGAATGCGCAGCCAACCGTGAGGGAAGCAGAGGTGCTCACGCACGTGAAGATTTTCCTAAGCGTGATGACAAAAACTGAATGAAGCACACTAAAGCGTGGCTCGAAGAAAAGAAAGGCCAGATCAATGTAAAAATTGATTACAAGAAAGTTGCTGAAAAAACTCTGAGCGATGAGATTGATTTCATAGCGCCAGAGAAGAGGGTTTACTAGTTATATCACTGAATACTTCCAACTGCCATTGTATTCTTAGCGAATACATGAATACATATGGTTATTTTCTTAAAGGAACTCTCTAAGTTTTCTAACGCGACTTGTATGTTTTAATTTGCGCAGAGCTTTTGCTTCTATTTGCCTAATTCTCTCGCGTGTTACATTGAAGATTCTTCCAACTTCTTCTAACGTGTGTTCCTTTCCGTCTTTACCAAGGCCAAAGGGCATTCTTAGAATTCTTTTTTCCTTTGGTGTTAAAGTGGCAAGAACATTGGTTGTAATACCGCGCAGGTCAGCGAGTATTGCAGCAACTTCTGGCTTTGAGACTCGTTTATCTTCTATACAATCACCAAAGGTACTACTATCATCTTTTCCCGTTGGGGCTTCAAGACTTACAGGATCCCTTGATATTTTCATAACCTTACGTATTCTTTCTAAAGGCATTCCAAGTTCCGTACTCAATTCCTCTAGTGTAGGCTCTCTTTCCATTTCATGAGTTAACTTTCTTAGTGTTCTGTTGATTTTGCTGATAATTTCTACCATATGAACCGGTATTCTAACTACTTTAGACTGCTCAGGTATTGCTCTAGTGATTGATTGCCTTACCCACCAAGTTCCATAAGTTGAAATTTGTATCCACGTTTGTAATCGAATTTATCCACGGCCTTCATAAGAACAATGTTGCCTTCTTGTATCAAATCAAGCAAAGCAAGACCTCTATTCGAGTATTTTTTAGCCATGGAATCTACCAACCTCAAATTAGCTTTAATCATCTCTTGCTTTGCTTCGGAGACTTCTCGTTCATGTTTTTGTATCCTTTTGATTAACTCCTTAAACTCTTGCACGTTATCTTCATATATGTATTGCCTAATGTCATTTAAGATATTAGTTATATGCTCGAAGTTGTCTTCTATAAACTTTATAAATTTGTTTTTTAGTTCGTCTGTAAAAGAAGATAGATTTTTATTAATTTTTGAAAGGGTTACATCTTTTAACCTGTCCTTTAGAAGTGCATTATAGTAAACTTTGTAGAACCTTTCTCTGTCGATATCGTATTTTTTAGCCTCGGAAATAAGATTGGCTTCCTCAAGCATGATAGATCTATTTATATTATAGAGTTTTTGTGTAATTCTAGCGACAGCAGCATCACTTAGTTTGATTTGTAGAGCTATGGACCATATTTGATTATATTAATCTTTATATGCTGATTCGCTAGAGGGATCTTTTCTTAATACCAATTCTTCATTTGCTAAAGTAATTATATTGTCTAGTACAACTATGACCTTAGGCAATAGGTCATTTTCCATTTCAAGAATAGAAACATTTAAGTTTGTTGAGCTTATATCTTCGTTACTGCTTTCTTGCTCATCATCGTCTTTTTTATCATCCGTTTCGTCATCTTTATCATCTGTTTTATCATATTCCAGTGTTCATCACCTGTGGCATCCTCAGAAATATCTTCACTTTCTTCTCTGGGTAAGGCATTAAAATCAGAATTATAAATAGCATCCAGGTCTATAATTTCTTTCAGTAAGAGAACTCCACTACTCAAATCGTCGCGCCATGTTTTTATCATTTTTAATGTTACTGATGTTTCAATTATTGCACGCAGCATATTATGCTTTTCAGATTCAATTTTTTTTGCTATCTCAATTTCATGTGTCCTTGATAAAAGCTTTACGGAGCTCATGTCTTGTAAATAAACTCTTACCGGATCGTTAATTTGTATTAAAGTCGTAGCAGCGTTCGACAATGTATCGTCATCATCTAATTTACCATAATCGCTATTAGAAGATGAATCTTCTTCCTCTTCACTGCTTTCGAGTATGTTGATCCCGCAATCTTGCAATAGAGATATAGTATCATCTATGAAGTCAGACGAGAAATTTTCGTCTGACAATTTATTATGTATATCGTCGAAAGTGATAAAACCACCCTTTCTTATACTTTTGGTTACAAGATCTCTAATAATTTTTTTCTTATCTTCTGCGTTATTAGTAGTTGACATCACTACCTTTATAATCAAAAAAATTATTTCTTATTAGTAAATAGGCTTACAACAAGCAAATCTATGGTCTTAGTTTACTTTTGACTACTTGTTACTTCATATAGTTTAAGATACTGTTAACTCACATACACTTGTCTTAGTCAATTGTTCCATATTTTTCTTCTATTTTTACTGCTATAGACAATCCAACTGAAAATGGTGCAATTCCAACTACTATGACAGTGAGCATTAAAACATGTGGTATAGGATTACTATATAAATAAAATTTGAAACCAGTATAGGAGGCAAAGAGTTTTTTATATACTCTAAAGATATGTAAAATAATAAAACAGATGCTTGAAAAACGCTTACTCCTATCATTTTCTTGATTAAATTTTTATCATTTATGGTAATGTACAGGCCTAGCAGTATTAACATAATAATAATTGCATAGTTATATAATGTCATTGTTTTTTCTACGAGCAAGGCTTATATATATGATTAACATGGAAGAACAAACAGTAAGTGCTACACCTAATTCTACCAAAATCATACCCAATTTTTGACCAGTAACGTTATTGGCTGATAATATACCATAAGATAAAAAACTTTTGCCAAGCAAAACTGTTGTAATACCTGCTCCTCCGTAGATTAAAATACCTAGCATATTAGTAAATTTAATCACAGTGTGGGGTATTACCTTTAAAGTCGTGACTATACCAAATAACATTGAGTATAGTATTATTCCGGAAGCAATAATTATTCCTGCTTGAAAACCTCCACCTGGAGTTTAGTCACCGTGAAATTGTATGTATAAAGCAAATAGAATGATAAAAGGTACAATCAAAAATGTTACTGCATTTAATACCGGATCTTTAATCATTTTCTTTTTCTTCTTCTTTTAATATCAATGTTATACAAAGTGCAGCGGTAAAAACTACTATAGTATATACTAGTACTACTATAGTATATACTATAGTATAACTACTATAACTCCAAACGTGTCAAAACCACGAAAGCTTGCTAAAATAGTTGTTACTATGTTAGGAATGCCAACAACCTTTACAGTATTTTCTACATAATAAGGAGCAACATGCAAGTGAATTGGAGCATCATGGCTGCCAAAATCTGGTAATTGAATCATAAAGTATGATAAACATACAGCTAAAAATAACATAGACAAAAGTGTTATAGGGTTGTGAGATAAATTTACTTTATGGTTCTTTATCAGACAAAGTGCAGCAAACGTAAAAACTGTACTCAGTCCTGCACCAACTGAAGCTTCAGTGATTGCAACATCGGGTGCGTTCATGATTAAGTACATAAGTGCAATGAGTGAACTAAATGTACACATTAGAACGCCGCTTACAACTAAGTGTTTTGAAAGAACTATAAAACCGTAACCGTCAGTAACAGCCCTAGTAATGTTGCATTCAGTATTTCTAACATCTTAATCTTCTTTAATAGTCTTTTCCTTATTTTTATAATAAGTGCGCGCTAAAATATAACTGTAAGGTGAGTTAGCTATCCATATTATAAGAATCAATAACATAATTTTAACAGAATTGGTTGAAAATTCATTTTGCAGAGCAAAACCAACTAACAACAAAATTGCACCGCTAGAATCTGTAATACCTGCTGCATGTAACCTAGTGTAAAAATCAGGAAATCTGATTACCCCTATGGTTGAAATAATGACCAAACAAGCGCCCAATAATATGAATATAAACCCAATCATAAATTATCAAATCAACATTAATCTCATTAGTGCTATAGTTGACATAAAGCTAATGCTGGCGTACACTAACGCTATATCAAGCAAAAAGAAATTGCTCAGAATAATCGATATTGCTGTTATAAACAAAACTGCTTGTGTTGAGAAATTGTTGAATGCTAGTACCTTATCGTAAATATTGCTCAGCTTAGACACTATACGATATGACATTACACTAATACAAACAGTAGTACATAAACAGCAATGTGAATCATTTATAAATCTCAGTAGTTGATTTACTCTTCATCATCTACTTCACTATCTTGATCATCTATTTCATTTTCTATTTCAAAATCTGTTTCTTCACTACCTTGATCATCTATTTCGTTTTCCATTTCATCATCCTAAATATCGGTACTTTCTTGATCTACATCAGAATCCATGCTAAATTGATCATCAGAAAAGTTTAGTAGTTTTTCTAGCTTACTAGCGTCATTTATGTAAACATTACTCATATTTCCTTTCACATCTGCATACCAAAAGGCTAAATAGCTCATGAGCGTCTACCTGTTTCTCTGCTATTTCGTATAAAGAAATGATAGTATTTTTATGGCCCTTTAATTTAGTTGCTTGAATTTGATTGCTTGCTCCTGTATTTAAATCATGTGTCAGAGCTAATTTAAAACGATTATTCACCTGCTCTGTACATTTTTCTATAACAGACTCAGCCATAAAATACTACCTTAAGTTTTATACTATATCACAAAAAACAAGATGTCAACTTGTATCTATTTAGACTTAACTTCATGTTTTGCCTTTTCTACTTCGGGTTTTACTGCTCGATTCTCTGATATCGTAATTGTTATTTCGTGGTCAAATTTTTTGAGGAACCCAAACAACCGCTCTAAAAAGAAACCATCTGTTTTGCCATTTTTGATTTGTGATATCTTTGATTTGATCAACACCTAGTCTTTCGGCTGCATGCGCTTGAGTCCAAGAATTTTTCTCTATAACTTTGCTTATTATGTCAAGCAACTTCTTTTTTATTTCTACATTGCATGAATTATTGTTTAATGATATTATTTCCATAATCTTTTTACACCCACTATCAAGAACTTTCCATAATCTTTTTACACCCACTATCAAGAACTTTCCATAATCTTTTTACACCCACTATCAAGAACTTTGTAAAACATTACAACATAAATCTGATATCTCAAAGTATTAATATCATATAATTTATACTAAAAATACTAATTATACTAAAAATAAAATATGATATTAATACGTAAAACTTTAAGCTTGTCGCTTATTGATATTTTTATTAAATTTATGTTAATTTTAAACTATCATTTTACCTAAAAAGATTATTCATATCATGAAAAGTAATAACTACAAGACTTAGAATATAAATTTTTTCGATTCGCTCATAAAGGGCTCTGTGCCTTAATGTAGATAAAGTTTCTATTTTAACGAGAATGCCGTACATTATATTCATAATGTAATTTAAATATTTGTTGCTTTTTAGCTGAAACACTATTTAGCTAGTAAGTAAAATTATGTTGAATATGGCAGAAACGAAAAAAGATGTTGCTGTAATTATGGGAAGTCAGTCGGATTATAACACTAGGGTTCATGCTGTTGATATGTTAAAAGCATTAGAAATTTTGCATGACGTGCACATAATATCTGCACGCAGAACACCAGAAAGGCTCTTCAACTTTGCCAGGTCCTCACAAGAAAAGGGCTTTAAACTTATCATAGCAGGTGCAGGAGAAGCAGCTCATTTACCCGTTATGGTTGCGTCGCTTACTTGCTTACCTGTTATAGGTGTTCCTGTGCGTAGTAAAGAGTTGAATGGGCTGGATAGTCTATTATCGATAATACAAATGCCAACAATGAGCCGACTGATATCATTATAAGGAGCCTGACTGATTTTCATTCCGGGCACAACTCCATTGTGGCCTTGGTGGAACATTTGAACAGGTGACAGTTCAGGCAATTGATGAAGTGACAAGACAGCCAAGGAGGAGATCATCAAGAACCTTCAGCTTCCCTGGCACTCGGCAAGAGATTCGCCTACACCAAGAAGATTTCCAGTATTTTGTTGCTGTGTAGATAGCCAAACGCATAAATAAATAAAGTACAAATGCCAAGGGGGATTCCGGTGGCATCAATGTCTATAGGGGAAAGTGGAGCATTCAATGCTGCCATTACCGCTGCATCTATATTGTCAATTTCTAAGAGTGAAGTTGCTGATAGGTTGAAGAAATGGAGAGGCAAATAAACCGAAGCAGTAAAAGAAAAACCAACATCATAATGAATTTATGGCAATAATTCTTTTAGATACAAAAACAATAAACCGTATATCAGCGGGAGAGGTAATTGAGAGACCAGCAAGTGTAGTGAAGGAATTAGTGGAGAACGCAATAGATGCTGGAAGTTCAGAAATAGAGATCAAAATAGAAAGCGGTGGGCGCAATCTTATTACTGTGATAGATGATGGAAATGGAATAGAAAAGGATGATTTAGAACTTGCGTTTATGCGCCACGCTACTTCAAAATTAAGTGATAATGAGTTAATAGAAATCAAACACCTTGGCTTTAGAGGGGAAGCTCTGCCTTCAATAGCAGCAGTAAGTAGAATAAAGTTATCGTCTAAAGCAATTAGAGAAAATGAAGCGTGGTCTATAAGATATGAGGGTGGAGAAAAAGTAGGAGATGTAATGCCTTACTCTTTATCGCAAGGTACAAATATTGAAGTTCGTGATTTGTTTTTTGCCACATCAAATAGGCTAAAATTTCTGAAAACCGAAAGAGCAGAAGCACAAGCTATAGTTGATATAGTAAACAAGTTAGCAATGATAAATTATATAATAGGGTTTATTCTCATTTCAGGTAATAAAAAGCTCTTAAAATACGCTAAGCAAACCTCGTTATTTAGTAGACTATGTGAAATAGAAAAAGAGTTTCAGGAAAATGCTCTGGATATTGAGGAAAAGAAAACGGAGTTAGACTTACAGGGAACATATGTAAACCAACTGTCAATCGTGGTTAATCTGACATGATCTATACATTTGTAAACGGAAGACAAAACACAAAGGGCAGCCTACTTATTGGCGCAATCAGATATGCATATAATGATTTTATTCCAAGTAACAGGTATCCTTTTGCAGTGCTGCACTTAGAAATACCATATGATCAAGTAGATGTAAATGTGCATCCAAATAAATCAGAAGTAAGATTTCAGAATAAGAGGCTAATATATGAAATAGTGAGGAGAGGGTTAATTAAGGGATTGTCGACAAGAATAGGCACAATGAGAGGTATTGAAGAGGAACTAAGATATCCACCTTTGGTTAATGAGAGTCAAGGAAATGATAAGCATGTTAATACTGGGGAAAACAAAGAAGCAAAAAGTCAGAAAGAAATTTACGAAAGAAGGCCAAGCCATTTAGAAAATCGGCTAATGAAAGAGTTTACTTCTCCAAATGTAGAAACCTCACTACAAAGGGAAACTATGGTTCTGGAAAGGGAGAAAATTGATTTGATAGAGAGCCATCCTATGGGGTTTGCACGCTGTCAGGTCTACAACACATATATAGTTGCTGAGGCTAGAAGCAAATTGATTATAGTCGATCAGCATGCATCCCATGAGAGGTTAGTATACGAATGCTTAAAACAAAAATCAAGCATAAAAAGACAAAAATTGCTCCTTCCTGAAGTGGTTAAAATTAGAAACCAAGCTGGAATGGAGATGGTTGAAATTTATAAAGATAAGCTTTTCGAAATGGGTTTTGATATTGAAATCAAATCGGAGAATAAAGTTATAGTGAGGGAAATCCCTGCGATTTTGGGGGCAATAGACGTGAAAGAGATGCTTACGGATATAGTTGATAGATTAATGGAAACAGAAGATACAGTACAAATAGAGGATAAAGTGAACAAAATATTGGCCACTATCGCATGCCACGGATCAATTAGAGCAGGCAGAAAAATGAAGTTAGAAGAGATGAATGAGCTGCTGAGGCAAATGGAAGAAACGCCATATTCTGGCCAATGTAACCATGGGAGGCCGACTTATATAGAGATGAAACTAAGTGATATTGAAAAATTATTTAAGCGCAGGTGACCTCGTCATCCAAGCAGCCCATAAAAACAGATTAAATACCCCTTGACAACCCCCTTCAATCTCCTTACAATAAAAATGAAGCTAATTATTTATCTTCTCTGTACAGATTAAACGACAAAAAAACTTATGTATCTTGCATCTCATGTTTAATTTTTTTGCACTATGTGCACCTCATGTCTTTTACATTGTTGTCTACATTAATAACTAGTGCTGTGAATTGCGCCTATTTGGGCGCTTAAAAAAATTTAAAAAACGCCAACTGATAAAATGATAGTGAATAACTAGCTGCCCTAAGTTTCTTTTGTCTTTTTTTCTGTTTAGTAAATTTCATAACGTTTATAATTGAGACTTCAAAAGCAACTGAGTCGAGGTTATTAGACCTTTAGAATTAGAGAACGCCATGTTTGAAAGTTAAATGTAAATAACTAGCCACCCATGGGGATTCTTTTGCCTTTTTCTCAATTTGGTAAATTTCTTAATATTTATAGTTGCAATTATGAGACGAGTAGAAAGATGTCATTCCAGCCAGTTTTCAACCTGCATTTGAGACCTGGCTGAGATGACATCATTATAGAGTAAATTAGATCCCAGTACTGGGATGAGACTGACAAGAAGTGGAGGTGCTGGGATGACAGGAGGAGGGCACTGGGATGACAAGAAAAGAGCACTTGTTTTTCCATGCACGGCTATCATTTTTGCTCCAAGATCCTCTGCGATTTTCGTTAAATGTGGAGCATTACGATTTTCTTCGTTCCATCCAGTGCGCATTTTTCCCGTAACCGGCACACTTACTGCCTTAACTACAGCTTCAATTATCACAGCGGCCTTTTTTTCATCACGCATTAGTGCTGATCCCGCGTAACCGTTCACTACTTTTTTAACTGGGCAACCAAAATTTATGTCTATGATTTTAGCTCCCATATCCTCATTTAATATTGCAGCCTCTGCCATAACATTCGGCTCGCATCTAGCAAGCTGCACAGCAGTTAACTCATCAACTTTTGCTTTTTGTATGCTCTGGCAAGCTTGCATAATCATAGCCCTGCTTGCGATCATTTCTGAGACTAATAAACTTGCACCAAGATTTTGTACAATACTTCTGAATGGATAATTAGTCACTCCAGACATTGGCGCTAAGATTAGCGGAGAGTCAATTGTCAGATTTCCTATTTGGAGGGACATAGGGCTAATGGTAAAAACTATATAGTGTTGCCAGTCTGAGCATTCCGCACTCCTGAAGTAAGAGATGTTGCTGTTCTTGGCGGAAGCTCGCATAACAGCCCGTTTTCTAGGCCTTGCTTCCATTGCTCATCTTCCATAAGCGCTCTTACAAACTCTTTTCTTTTTTAATTCAAATCAAATTTATATTCTGATAACTCCTTATCAATGTTATTGAATAATTTACCTTCGTTGAACATTTGTGTGATTTTACGAGCGGTTTTTAACGCGTATATTCCACAATTGCAGCCATCTTTTTGTTGTTTGGTTTTAGAGCTTTTTATGTTATCACTTCCCATTCACAAAATTTCCTCAAGTGCGCTCACTATACTATCAGTATCTATTGGGGCGTTAACTAATTCATTTTTCTTGTCCCGACACGTTTGTGCTGTTTTTTATGAGGAATATGAGGAATATCATGCTGTTGTAACCAGTAATCATAATTTCCTCTATTTGTCTGATGCACAAGAGTTTGTAAATCTTCGCTGAACTCTTTACCACCATAACCACTATCTACAAAGTTTCTACGACTACTGTTCTCTGAGCCAGCCGGTACAATACCACTATCTCCATCTGGACCTTTTTGTTTTTTTTTTCATTAGGTGATTTTTGTAAATCAACCTTTTCGTCCGGAGTTTCTGGCCCCTCTTGACTTGTTTCAGCCTGCTCTTGCGGTTTTTGTGGCTCAACTCCTTCTTTTTTTGCTCTTTTCTTCCTTTGAAGCTCCTTTTCCATTAACATAACCTTTAACTAAGCGAAATAAAGGTTTAACAGCCATTTCGTATGCTGCTGTAAGCACTACTCCCATTAAAACCCAAACTATGGGATGAGAGATGAGCATAGCAAGTGGAAAGGTCAGTAGAGGAGATCCTACTATCAACCCTAAACAGCCAATGGTAAATGTAGCTGCCAGATGTATACCAAAAGCGTAAATAGCAAACCTTCCACCATCTTTGAGTTTGGTAAAGTATGTGCCCTTTTCTGTAGTGTCTAACATGTTATATCCGTGAATTCCAAGTTAACTAGATTTTAGTAAATTTTAAGGGTTAGTCAATTATGATGAGCTTATACCAATTCCCACTATACAGAAAGCGGATAAACAACAGTGGAAAAAAGTTATAACGTTATTCAATAGAAACAAAAAACTACTTGACAACTTTTGCCGTTACCCTTATCATAGTATTAGAGCTATTCATTTAGCTTCAATCTGTGCAGATTAAACGACGAAAGTTTCACGGTTGGCGTCTTATGTTTAATTTTTTGCACTATGTTCACCTCATGTCTTTGTCCCTATACAAGCTGAAACGCGCTTATAAGTCGTTTAAGACAGTATAGCACGCCAATTTGCAGGATTAGAGAGTGAGAAACTTCTACCACGGGATTTCTTTTGCCTTTTTTTCTGCTTAGTAAGTTTCTTAACGTTTAAGTCAAGGTGAGTTGTAGTTTAAAAGCAGCTAAATTGCAGCGTTTAAGGCTAAAAAGATTTCAATGTTTTTGAACAGATATTGATCAGGGCTTCTTTTGCCTTTTTTCTCCACTTGGTAAGTTTCTTAAATATTTATAGCTAGTTGCAATTTATGAACGAACATTTGTTGACTGGCAAAACGATATCTTTAATTTATCCTATTACCATAGCAGTTATTAATGGCGTGTGCAAAAATATTGAGTATTATAAGCTTTTAAAGTACAGTAACAATGTTGGTAATAGCACAATGTATGCATGATATAGAGTATATACACAAAAACCCTGAGGAATTCGGGAAAGTGATGAAGCAGGGGTATTAAAAATTCTACTGTGGAAGAAATATTGGAAATCGATCATGAGAAAAGGTCATTAACCACTACACTGCAAGATTTGAATAGGAAGCGCAATGAAATCACAGAAGAGATAAAGAAGCTCAAAATGAGCAAGAGCCACCGTGAAAATGAGGTAGAAGCGTCAAAGACGTAACAAATGAGATAGAAGCAATCAGCTTAAAAGAGCAAACGGAGAAAGATAACTTAATGAATATCTCATCTAACTTACCAAATATCCATGCACAAAACGTGCCAATAGGTGAAGATGAGAGCTCCAACGTAGAAGTTAGAAAATGTGGAGAGAGAAGAAAATTTGATTTTGTGCCAAAGTCTCATTATGAGCTCGGAGAAGGGTTGGATTCGATGGATTTTGAGCAAGCAGCAAAAATCTCCGGGTCAAGATTTGCAGTATTGAAAGGACGGTTAGCTAAGCTTGGACGAGCATTAGTACATTTTATGCTTGAAATGCATGTTAATGAATTTGGCTATACTGAAATATATCATCCGGCTTTGTAAAGAATGAAGTGATGTACAAGCATACTTGTATAATGTTGGTCAGCTACCGAAATTTTCTGATGATTCATATTTAACTACCGACGAATTGAGATTGATTCCCACAGGTGAAGTGGTTTTGACAAATTTGGTTGCTGATATAATAATAGAGGAAAAGAACTGCCCGTTCGTTTTACTGCATATTCGGAGTGTTTTCGTAAAGAGGTCGGTGGCGCAGGACGAGACACGAGAGGCATGGTAAGGCAACATCAATTTTTTAAAGTGGAATTTGTGAGTATCACAACCGAAAACCAATCAAATGATGAACTTGAGCGCATGACAAATGTTGCTGAAGAGGTATTAAAAAAATTAGAATTGCCTTATAGAGTGATGCTATTGTGTAGTGGTGATATGGGCTTTGCTGCACAGAAGACTTATGACATAGAGGTATGGTTACCTGAACAAAATAAATACAGAGAAATATCAAACGGCTCAAATTGTGGTGAATTTCAGGCAAGAAGAATGAACACTAAATACTTTTTAGAAACTGACAGAAAGGTAAAAAAATATGTTCATACTTTAAATGGCTCAGCTTTAGCCATAGGAAGGACGATTATTGCCATAATGGAAAATTATCAGAATTTTGATGGATCGATTACGATACCAAACGTGTTGCAAAAGTACATGGGTAATGATACTGTTATAGGTAGATAATAATTTTAACATACAGAAAAGCAAGGGAATGAAGATGAAGATGAAGGTTCTAGTTGTGGGTTCTGGTGGACGTGAGCATGCTTTACTTTGGGCTCAAAAAATCTCCTATCATAACGGAGCTATATGTCACTCCTGGCCGCCAAGCTATGAAAGATCTTGGGGTTCTTGTGGATATAAATATTCAAAACTCAATTGATATTGCGCAATTTTGCAAGAGAGAAAATATAAAATTGGTTATTATTGGTCCAGAATAGCCAATAATTGATGGTCTTGCCGACAACTTAGTTGCAGAGGGAATAAATGTTTCTGCTCCAAGTCAGGCAGCTGCAAAACTTGAGGCATCAAAGTCTTTTACCAAGGGATTGTGTAAGCAATATGGTATACCAACTGCCAGGTATGTGTGTTTTGTTGATGAGAAGTTAGATAAAAGTTTTGTATGTAGTAATAAAATAAAGTTTCCGCTTGTAGTGAAAGCAAATGGAATTGCGGCAAGAAAAGGCGTAATAATATGTAATACAGAAGACGAGGATTTTTCAGCGATAGATTCAATGTTGGTGGAAAAAAAGTCTGGTGAATCAGGTGAGGAGATAGTTATAGAGGAATTTTTAGTTGGGGAAGAAGTAAGTTTTTTTGTTCTTGTTGAGGGGTTAAAAGTGGTAACCCTTGGATGTGGAAAAGATTATAAAAGGGCTGATGAAAACAATGAAGGTCAGAATACTGGAGGTAGGGTCATACTCATCACCTTCGATTATAAGTAAGGATATGGAGCAAAAAATTATCTAAAGAATAATATATCCGACAATTCAAGCACTGACTAATATGGGGACACCTTATAAAGGAGTGCTTTTTTCTGGTTTGATGATTTGCAAAGATAGCCCTAAACTTCTTGAATATAACGTTAGATTCGGTGATCCGGAGATACAATCTATTTTGCCTAGATTTGATGAAAATTGTGACTTATTAAAATTAATGTTATCAGTTGCGGAAGGAAAGTTGAGTGCCAAAACGGTGGAGTTTACTAACAAAGCTGCGGTTTGTGTAGTTGTGGCAAGTAAAGGCTATCCAGGTAATTATCAAACGGGAGAAGTAATTGAGGGGTTGGATAAAATTGACATCATTTCTGGTATATCGGTATTTCACGCTGGTACTAGGTTGGATGAAAGTGGTAATTGGGTTTCCGATGGTGGAAGAGTGTTGAATATAGTAGGGGAAGGAAACGCTGTAGAGGAAGCTAAAAGTAAAGTGTAATCAGCGTTAAATTTTCTGGAATGGCCAGGGGGATTCTTCAGATACGACATTGGGAGTTAAGTACTTGAAACTAAATACAAAAGCTACTTCTAACAACCTTATTACTATGGTTTCAATTGTAAGGAGATTGGCGGGAAGGGGTTTTTAGCATTTAATCCGTTTCTATGGCTACAATGTTTGTATGGTTACTCAACCGTAACAGAGTTAGCTAAATTTCTTGGACAATCAGCATCTACCCCTTTTTACCGCAGTGGATTAAGCAAGGAATTGCATAGCAACGCTATATATGATCGGAGAGATAAAACTATCAACATCTGGTAGTTGCACCACATTTGTACAAATCCCTCTTAAGAATGGCAATCCTTGCTTATCACTATAGACTACCACTTTGCCTTTTCTCTCAATAATTTCTTGTATATAGGACAGTGTTTTAAAAAATAAATTGTCATATGGAATAATTGCTACAACAAGTACAGATTAATCTATCAACGCAATTGAACCGTGTTTCATCTCTCCTGCTGCAATGCCAATGGTATTAATGTATGAAAGCTCCTTTATCTTAAATGCACCTTCCATTGCAATTCCATATAAGCTTCCTCTGCCGATTAAAATGATGTTGCTGTGCTCCAGTATACTGTCTGATACATGTTGCGTCTTCATCACATTTAAAACATGTTCAACATACTCGGGAATAGAGTTAATAGCATTTATTAGCGTCTTTATTCTCTGTTTATCCAATGTACCTTTTATTTTCGCAAGCTCTAAGGCAAAGCATGCTAAAATTACAAGCTGCGCAGAAAAGGTTTTTGTCGAAGCAACACCAATTTCTGGTCCAGCAAGATTATGTAACACAATATCTGAGATTTTTTCGATGCTGCAGTTACACGTGTTAGTTATGCTAATGACCGTTTGCTTCTGTGACTTCGCATAGCGTAGCGCTTCCATGGTATCTGCAGTTTCGCCAGATTGAGATATGAATAATCCAAAGCTTCCTTCTTCTAATCTTATGTTTCTATACCTAAATTCCGATGAGATTTCCGGATATACTCGAACTTGAGCAACACTTTCTAGCCAATATTTCGCTATTAGTCCAGCAAAATAAGATGACCCGCACCCAACTATAGTAATGTGATTCAGTTCAGAAAATATTTTTTTGTTGGCAGGTATTACCTCTGTATACTTTTTATAAAATTGATTATCTATCTCTTTTAGCATGATGCTATAGTAGCTATTTTTACTAATTAAAAAATTGCTTTGCCCATTATCTTCTATGCTACGTTGAACTTGTGCGCCATTGTTATATATTGTAACTTCGCCAGACTTTATCACTGCAACATCATCATCTTCCAGATGCGATATTTTTTCTACCAGTGCACCTAAATTATTCGAGTCAGATGCAGCAAATACGGTATTACAGTTATAACCTATTACCAAAGGTAAATTTCTTTTTGCGACAAACAAAGCATCTGGGTATTCTGCGAATAATAAGACTAAAGCGAACGAGCCATGCAAATTGCTTAAACATTTAAATAGAGAATCAACAGGTGACAGTCCATCATTAAGATATATGGTGAGCATATTTGGTATGACTTCCGTGTCGGTGTCAGTATGAAACGGTATTCCCCTTTCTTCTAAACCTTTCTTTAGCAGACTGTAATTCTCAATTATGCCGTTATGAGCAACAACAACGTTATTAGTATAAATAGAATGATCATTTTTAAGGTCTGGAGCTCCATGTGTATCCCAGCGAGTATGTGCTATGCCAACTGTACTGCTAGTCATCTTGCTGTTTCTAACAACCTCACATAACCTTTCAACTCTACCTTCTGATTTTTTTAACTTCCATCTTTCCTTCATCGTTTATAATCGCTATACCTGAAGAGTCATACCCCCTATATTCCAACATCCGTAATCCGGTCAACAAAGTTGGTATCACCGAATCGCCATCACTTACTGCTCCAAATATTCCACACACAACAAATTTTTCTAGAGTTATGAAGCATTTTTATCTTTATTGTCTTTTCCCTTTTCCCTTTTATCTGACTGACTTTTATTATTTTTGTGTTCCTTCTCAATTTTGCCCTTTTCAGTTGGTTTGGCTACTACTTTTTGAGCTTCTTTGTTTAAAACTTCAGATATAGCAGATTTGAGAACTTTTATCTCAACTTTTGGCGCTATTTCTATTACAAACAGTGCATTTACTTCATCAACTTTGTTAACCTCACCTATTATTCCACCAGAGGTAATAACTGTATCACCGCGTTTTACCTGATTTATCTTTCTATGTTCTTTTAATCTTTTGTGGTTTGGACGGATAATAAAAAAATAAATTACTACAGACACTAAAATCAATGGAACAAAACTTACAAAGGATGCACCAACACTTGATGCGTTGCTAGCTGCATCTGCTGCAAAAACTTCAGAAATGAACATATCTAATCCTAATTATTAACGATAAAAACTTGCTTATGTATTAATTATAATACTATTTCATGTCAAGTTTGATGAAAAAAATGATACTCCTTGTAAAAGATAAGAAACTTCCAGTATACTATTCAAGCAGCTGACAATAGGGTGCAAGCAAAAATTTAGTGGTCACTGACAAAATTCATATAAAATAGCCATTTAATTGTCGAAAAAAAACATGCCGGAAAAGGGTTAGCACGAAGTAAAATTGCTAACCTCTTTAATACTTGAATGTATGTGCTATATGATATCTGAAATAATAAATGCAATACAGAACAACTTACTAGTGTGTTTTCCAACAGAAACGGTTTATGCTCTTGCTTGTAGTGCGCTAGATAGTGGAGCTAAAAAGAAAATATATCAGGTAAAGAAGCGTTCTCAAAATAAACCATTATCCATCATTGCTAATGATGTTTACAGTTTGACAAAAATGGCGAAACTAGAGGAAAAATATATTAGTTTAATAAATCACTTTTCTCCTGGACCAATCACTTACATTTTACCGCTTAAAAATAACGACATACTACCGGATGAATTCTTTAAAGGTAGCATAGGCGTAAGAGTTCCCAATTATCCTATTGCGATTTTAATACTAAATGGGCTGAAAACCACGATAGTTGCAACTAGTATCAATGTTTCGGGAGAAAAAAGTGTATGCAAAGCAAGCGATATACCTAAATTTATTAAACAACACTTATCTGTGGTGGTTGAAGGTGATGAATTAGTTTCTGGTATAGAATCTACTATTATTGACTTAACTCAATATAAGATTAAGGTTGTAACGGAGGGTGCAATTTCATTTCAAATGGTATGCTTTCAGGCAGACGTCTATAGGAAGAAGATCTGCGGTAGGAAAGGTATAGGAAAAGCAACACTCGCAAAAACCTTTTCGAATTGGCTTCTTATAAAAAACTATGATGAAGTAGCGTTGGATTTACATCTTGTTGAAGGTGATACAATAGGAGTAGAAAAAGTGAGAGAAATGAAAAATTTTCTATATTTAAGCCCTATTTAATCAGAATACAAGATCGCTATAATAGATAGTTTAGAAGCAATGACGAACAACGCTAGAAACGCAATATTAAAAATATTAGAAGAACCGCCAAAAAATTCTAAAATATTCATAATTAGCCATAAGCCATACAATATACAAACTACTATTAAATGTAGGTGCTTCCAGTTGAGTTTATTACCACTGACTTATGATGAGACGAAGCAAATTGTTTCATCTCAATGTGAATTTGACGATCAAACATTTGATGAAATCATTACTTTATTTCCCGGAATGCCAGGAATGATAATAAATATAATAAGTAGTGATACTTATGAATCATACAGGTGCTTTTATAAATTTCTTCATAACTTCAAAGATCTTGACGTTATCAATAAGGTAATTAACAGCGAAATCGAACTAGAGAGAACTAGCATCATATATAATTCAAGCTTTCATTTTGAAAAGCATAAAGAAAGCAGTGAATGATGTGGAAATTATTAAATCAGTGGAAAAAAATAGTTGAACTTTTTGTTCCCGCCAGACAACTCCACTTAGATAAAAAGCATGTTTTAGCTAATGCAGTTAATATCATAGCATCAGTTTACAAATTATAACACTTTTGACATAAATTTGTGATAGAATCCTGTTAATTTGATATTTACAGTACATAATTTGACTGATAATAAATTAACTATATGGCAATCAATAGAAGTTTTGACGAAAGCCATACTGAACATGCAGAAAGAATTAAGCATAATTAAAAATATAGCTTTAGATCAGAATGTAACCTTAGAAAAAAGAAATGAGTTATCAAGAGGCATTTATGAAGCGAATTTTAAACTAAACAAAGCAATCGATATAGCTACTTTGCCAAAAATTGGCTACTATATGCCTAATGGTAAGCTTGTTGTGCGCGCAATCATATTAAAAAAGAAGAGGTAAAAATTTCTGGAGATTTTCATTATCTTAAGGTTTCTCGATTAAATAATGGTGAATATAAATTAACGTTTTTTGCAACGTTTTAGGTAATGAGTTTTTTATATATAAAAAGTATGATCCGCGATATTCCAGTGTTTCAGATGAATACAAATTTGTGAATTTTGGTAGCGTAAAAAAGGCTCATAATCTAAAATTTAAGGAATATCTTAGTCATGCACCTATGTTTTTTTGCTGCAGAGGGACCTGTAGAAGCTGGATCGCAAAACCATGCAATTGATTTACTTGGGCTAGTCAAAGCTGGAACTGGTAGAAAGGTGGGTACCCTTGCTGATGAATTTGGTTATTTTGATGATCAAAATAAATTACATTATTATAATTATCATAAAAGTGTAAACGGCATTACCTATGATCATGAAAATTGTAATGTAAAAATGATAAATGTAGATATGAGCAGAGTCGATAAATTTTACCTTATTGCGGAACAAGGTGGCATAATCATTTATCAAATTTTAGAAAATTTAGATATACTTTAAGGTTTTTGAAGTTTGCTGTTGTAATAATTTGATAGGGCTCTACAATATGGAAGACAAACTGCTTGAATCAATGAAAAACAAGAGTTATTTCGGCAAAAGGTACTGTCATAGATATCTGTTTTGTGTAGCAGAAAGGTCTTAGGTGGTATTGATAGTATCATTTCTTTTTGTGTGCTTATGTTTATTATTGAATAACGCGCGCACGCGGCTGGAGTTGAAGCAGCCAACTAATGCAGCTCTAGCAATTTTTGAGTGCTATAACCTTGCTAGCTTGGCATCGGATGCGAAAGAGCTTGGGAATTTGGCAGCGAAGATAATCTGTTTTGCAACGGAGAAAATCTGTTTGGCAACGGAAACCAAAGAAATTTGTTTCGTGACGGAAACCAAGAGGCTTGGCACGGAGCCTTTCGATTATATACTCCAGTGAGCCGGGATACGATTCAAACTTCATCCGGGTGATGAGGCAGGGCACTCTCTTGTCCTGAGAACAGGAAACGGTTCTAAAGTCGGAAGCTAGCTACAACCAACGACATGGAATTTGGAAGTGGCGAACCCAAATTAACAGCAGCCTATAACCAAGTGGAGCCAGGGACATCTGGATTTGCGACACAGCCGGGGCGTTCCCCACAAGCGACGCACTGCTCTGGGCCGGGGAGGACAATGAGAAATGGACTATCGGGTGCCAAGGAGAAGGAGGAAATTAAGATGGGGATTGTGAATGTGGTGACATTGACGGGGAAGGTGGAGGAGCTGGTGGAGTTCATGATGGAGAGGGAATTGGATGTGCTGGGTCTGAGCGAGACAAAGTGGAAAGGAACAGGAGAGAGAAAGTTGAGAAATGGATACAGGCTTTTTTGGAGTGGAGGTAAAGAAATGAAGAATGGAGTTGGAATGATTGTCAGCAGCAGATTGTGGGAACACATAG
>NZ_JAAXCS010000040.1:0-10346 GCF_013309895.1 Wolbachia endosymbiont of Atemnus politus
TGCAGGATGAGTGTTACCGTATTCTTTTTAGAAAGAAGACTTACAATTCTTTAGAAGATTTGCAAGCAGACGTTGACCAGTGGCTGCGTTCCTATAATGAGACAAGGCCTTGCTCAGGAAAATATTACTATGGAAGAACACCTATGCAGACCTTTTTAGATACTAAGAGTATTGCTTTAAAAAAGAATATGCATCTGTTCTGTACTGAATAGATACAAGGTGTTGATAGCAGTTTAAACTACGTTAATTCTTGTTTGTCAGATCAAGTATGAATTACTACACGTGCCGGCTGTCGGACTTGAACTGACAACCTACTGATTACAAGTCAGTTGCTCTACCAATTGAGCTAAGCCGGCATTAAATATATATACAATTATCAACGAATTCCAGTCAACTACTTTTATAATTACTAAAACATTGCATACTGAAATAGTATGAGAAAATTTTTATTGAAGCCAAAAAGAAGCCTAGGGCAAAATTTTATTTTATCGAGTGAGATAACAAAGAAAATAGTCGCTTTAGCTGGTAGTTTGGAAGATTTTAACGTAATTGAAATTGGCCCTGGATATGGTGCATTAACAAGGGAAATATTGGCATATAATCCAAAATCTCTGCTGGCTATAGAAAAAGATAGTAGTTTAGTGCAGTATCATGACCAATTGCTCAATGAACGCCAAGGAAAGTTTAGAATCATGGAAGCCGATGCACTTCATGTTACAGAAGAGGATCTGGTAGAACGCCCTGTCAAAGTTATTGCTAACCTACCTTACAATGTTTCAGTAGCATTATTTTTAAAGTGGTTAAACAACATAAAATTTTTTGCGAGTTTGACATTGATGTTTCAGAAAGAGGTAGCAGATCGCATTATAGCAAGACCAAATTCTAAAGACTATGGTTCCCTATCGGTGCTAAGCCAATTGTTATGCGATATAAGCAAGGAATTTGATATTGAACCTAAAGAGTTTTTTCCAAGGCCAAAAGTGCATTCTTCAGTAATTACAGTGAATCCTTTGCCTACCCAAAGATTTGCAGTAAATTTAGAAGTTTTAACGAAATTAACGCGTACTGTTTTTGCTCAAAGGAGAAAAATGCTGAGAAACAGCTTGAAAAATATAGCAAGTCATACTGAAACTATTCTTGAAAACGCTAAGTTAAGTGGTAACGAACGTCCAGAAAACTTAACTATTGAACAATTTTGTTTGCTAGCAAATGGCATACAAAAAGAATTATTCAAAGGATACCCAAGCTATCAAAGATAATATAAAAAATTGTGATTTTAAAATAAAGTGAATAAAAGAAGCTCTGTGTTACAGAGCCTACATCATCTTAACTCTTGACTTTATCCTATAAAATTTATACTTTATTTACTGTTGTAGTCTAAGTTTATAGGGTCGAAATGGCGTTAAATCCGCTAGAACAATTTAAAATATGTGCAATAATAGAATTACCCAAACTATTTGGGTACGACATAAATTTCACCAATTCATCTCTTTTTATGATGATTTCGGTAATATCGGTTGTACTTTTCTTGCTTTTGGGGGTAAGACGGGGATCAGTAATACCAGGATATTTGCAAGCTGCGGTTGAGTGTATATATGATTTTGTTATTTCAATAATAGAAAGTAACGCTGGAAGCAGAGGCTTGGAGCACATTCCGTTGATATTCACAGTATTTATTTTCACTTTGTCGTGTAATTTAATTGGTGTTCTTCCTTATAGTTTTACAGTCACAAGTCATGTGATAGTTACTTTTGCCTTATCGATGATAGTTTTTACTTACACAACTGTTGTTGGATTCAAAGAAAGGGGAATAAAATTTTTACGCATATTGTTGCCGGAAGGTACTCCGTCATGGCTTGCTCCCATGATGATTTTTATCAAGCTATTTGCTTATTTGGCAAGACCTATAAGCTTATCAATAAGGCTTGCTGCAAACATGATTGCAGGTCATACAATTATTAAAGTGATAGCAGGGTTTGTTATGAGTATGCATTTCACTCTAACCCCTATACCGTTTTTGTTTATAATTGCACTAATAGGATTTGAAGTGTTTGTTGCAATTCTACAAGCTTACATATTCGCTTCTTTAACATGTGTATACTTGTCAGATGCAGTAAAGTAATTGACTTTATCTGCAGAACATTTTATAATTAATATCGTAAGGAAATGGTTAAAGGTAATGTATGGATTTAGTAGCTTTAAAATTTATAGCGATTGGTTTGAGTGTACTTGGTATGCTTGGAGCTGGTCTTGGTGTAGCAAATATATTTTCTACTATGTTAAGTGGGCTTGCAAGAAACCCTGAGTCAGAAGATAAGATGAAAAAATATGTCTATACAGGGGCAGCTTTAGTTGAAGCAATGGGATTATTTGCATTTCTGCTTGCACTGCTATTAATATTTGTTGTTTAATATGCCACAACTTGATGTTTCAACTTTCTCTTCTCAGGTTTTTTGGTTTTTAATTTTTTTCTCTTCGCTTTTTTTTGTAGTAAGTTGTTTATTTTTACCAAAGTTGGATGAAATAATAAATATTAGAAATAAGAAAGTGCTGGATTCTTTTAATAGTTCTGTTCATCTTCTAAAACTTGTAGAAAACCAGACTATTAAATATAATGCGGCTTTAAACGAAGCTAGAACACAAGCAAAAAAGATCATAGGTAAATCACTTGCCCAGGTAGAAGAAATGAGAGCAAGTGTGAAAAATATATTAGAAGAGGAAGATAAAAAAGTGAACAAGCTTATTGAAGAAAAAGTAGCAAAATTTAAATCTGAATATGCTAATGAATTAAAGCAAATGACTACTGATATTGCCTTAATTTACTACAATAAATTAACCAGTTCTGAAATTGAAGAGAAGTTTGTTGCTCACTTGATATCCAAAGAATTTTAGAGGTTTTTATGTCTACATCAATGATCGTCGGTCTTGCTTTCTTGGTAGGTTTTATTCTTTCGTATAGGTTGCTGAAGAAAGTGATAAAAAACGCTCTTAACAAAAAACGTAACAAGAGCAAGCTTACGAGTGAAGAGATTGAAAAATTTAGAAGAGATATGTTGGAATACTATAAGGAGTCTTCTGAAAAATACAAAAAATTAGATGCAGAAGTTAATAAAATAATGAATGAAGCACTTGATAAGGCTAATAGTATCATTAAGTACAATAGACAACAACTGGACCAGACGTTAGATGACAATGCCCGCTTCCACCTGAAAAAAGTCACTGACCAAGTTGAAAAAGCCATTGGAGATTTACAAGCTAGTACAGCGAATATAGCTGCTGATGCTGTAAAAAAAATAATGCAAGAGCATAAGGATGATAAGCGCAGTAGCGAGATCATATCTTCGCTTTCACGTGACTTAAATAAAAAATTGCATTAGATTGAATGCAACAGCTGCCTGTATCTCAAACTAGTAATATAGAAAAAATTAAGCTCGATTCCAGTTTGTGCAAAGAGCAAGAAAAGCTCTTTTACTATAAATTTAATATAATTCCTTGGCAAAAATTAAATAATACTACTTTTTTTATGGTTGAAAATACAAGCCAGGATGGCATCCATTGGATTAAGGCCCACTACAGTAATGACCACGTATTGATAGAAGTAGATGGCAGACAGATTTTAGATCTTCTTAACTCACACTTTGGTATTTCAGAATTTGCAAGCAGCTACTTATATTACAAGAACCCTGATTTTTCAGTTAAGGGTATCAAGCTAAGTCCGATATTTTCCGCTTCTTTTTTTATTACAACTTCAATTTTAACACTCACAGAAAAGTACACCTACTTTGCTTTGATGTTGATATTTATAGTTGGATGTTCTAGTTATTTATTCAAATTTATAACTACAGTTTTTAGCTTATGTGGAACCTCCAACCAAAAAATAGATTGTGATAAGATAAACGAAGAAGATTTTCCTGTATATACCATTTTGTTGCCAGCTTTTAAAGAAAGTGCAGTGATAGGGCAATTGATTGAAAGCATTGAAAATTTGGATTACCCAAAATCAAAACTGGATGCGAAACTTTTGATAGAAAGTGATGATCAGGAAATGCTTACAGCTATAGAAGAATATACTTTACCGCAATATTTTGAAGTGATAAAAGTGCCTCATTCTTTGCCTAAAACAAAAGCTAAGTCATGCAATTCTGCCATGAGCTTTGCCAGAGGAAAGTATGTGGTAATATATGATGCGGATGACAGGCCAGATCCACTGCAGTTGAAAAAAGCACTAATTGAGTTCAATAAGGGCGACAATAAGTTAGCCTGTGTGCAGGCGAGGTTAAATTATTACAATTATAACTGTAGTTTTCTTACAAGATCTTTTTCTCTGGAGTATATGAACTGGTTTCAATATCTATTGCCAGGATTTCAAAAAATGAACATGCCAATACCTCTTGGTGGTAGCAGTAATCATTTTTCAGTGGAAATTTTGAGGAAAGTGCTTTTCTGGGATGCTTATAATGTTACTGAAGACGCTAACCTCGGTTTAAGACTTGCACAAATGGGGTATAAAACTAGGATGATTGATTCGGAAACATTGGAAGAATCACCAACTACTGTCTTTGCTTGGATCAAGCAAAGAGTGCGCTGGATCAAAGGTTATATGCAAACTTACATTGTCCATTTAAAAAGCATAAAGTCATTTTACAAACACACTGGATTTAGAGGAATTTTGCTATTGAACCTCTTTGTTGGTTCTGCAGCTTTTATATTTTTTACTACTCCATTCTTATTGCTTTCATTAATGTTAACTCACATTTTAAATGAATTATTTCTGTACTACTTTGTAGTGGTATACATCACTAACCTGGTTCTTTTGGTGATGGCTATCAAACAGCAAAAGATGCCTTTATACTTTTATATAGTATCAGTATTTTTTCCTGTCTATAGTCTGCTACACAGTATTGCAGCTTTTCTCGCCTTGTGGGAATTTATTGTTTATCCTCAACGATGGAACAAAACTCAGCATGGTTTATGGAACAAAAGCAATCAAAATACATAACTATCTGGCTTTTTCTTTGCTCTGCCACGGTGATTCTCATGGTTGGGATCGGCGGGTTTACCAGACTTTCAAAAGCAGGATTGTCAATCACGGAGTGGAAACCCATTACTGGAACACTACCACCACTGAGTGAACAAGACTGGCTGCAAGAAAAATTAAAGTATGAGACTACACCTGAATATAAAGCATTTAATTATGGTATAAGTATGGAGGAGTTTCGTACTATATACTTAATAGAATATGTACATAGATTGGTTGCAAGACTAACGGGTTTAGTTTTTATCCTGCCATTTTTGTATTTTATAATAAGAAGAAAAATATCTAAAAAGGTAGCAATAAGGCTATTTATAGCAGTATTATTTGGAGCTTTACAAGTTTGTGCTGGCTGGTACATGGTGAAAAGCGGCTTGGTGGCTAAGCCTTATGTTAGTCACTACAGGCTTGCACTTCACTTGCTGCTCGCATTGATTATTTTTGCATTATTGTCATATCAATTTTTTGATTACCAAATCAGGCCAAAGCAAACAAAATTTAAGGTTAGTTATAACACCAGGTACTACGTAGGAATTATTTTGGTTCTGGTCATGATACAAATAATCTTCGGTGCGTTTGTTGCGGGATTGAATGCCGGTTTGATTTACAATACTTTTCCACTAATGAACGGACAAACCGTTCCGGAAGATTTATTTTTCTTACAACCTGCATGGTTAAATATCTTTGAGAACAGAGTGACAGTGCAATTTTTACACCGAGCACTGGCATTGTTAATATTAGTACTGACGGTAATACTCACAATAAAAAATGCCAGTATAAAACTAGTATACGCTATGCTGCTTTCAGTCATCATTCAGATAATTTTAGGGATAGTTACTCTGTTGTTACACATACCAATGGCCATTGCTATAGCTCACCAAATGTTTTCATTTATCTTATTTGGATCAAGTTTATATTTCTTGTGTTATTTAAGAAAGCAGACCTAATATCACATCGCCGATCTGTACATTTTTTCCTTCTTGAACGGGAATATTTTTTATCACCATTTCCGATTCAGCACATATAATATTCTCCATTTTCATCGCTTCCACAACAAATAAAGGTTGTCCTACCTCTACCTGATCTCCCACATTTACATGTAGTTTAACTAATAAACCAGATATTGGAGATTTTACAGCATCTACTGCAACCACTTCTGGTTCATTGTTTAACATCAACTTACTTAATTCAGCTACATGAGGCTTAAATACACAACACTCAGCTTGCATTCCAGCTTGTCTTATAGAGTATTTGCTGTCTTGCCTTTCCACTTTAAGTGTTATATCGATATCATTATTAATTGCGATACATAACAACCTATAACTCGATCTCCACTTACCACTTACAGAATATGTGTTATGGTTGTATATTGTTGTTAATGTATTATTGTGGTACTTTGCGTTTACAGAGTACTCGTTGTCATTTACTGATACTATAAATATTCCATCCACTGGTTGATTGTGGTACTTTTCTTCATTTTCTAAATATAGTGCAGTGAAAATAAATATTTTAATATATTCTTCTGTAACAAAAACACCATGAAATCCGCTAGGGTAATGGTCTGGAATGAATCTCGTGTGGAGCTTTGCTGCAACAAAATTTGGATGATGGAATATAGATTCTAGAAACTTTATATTATTTGTTACTCCCCTTATATAACATTCAGACAACGCTTTTTGCATTCTGCTGATTGCTTCTATTCTATCTTTTCCATATGTTATCACTTTTGCAATCATTGAATCATAAAACATGCTGATCTCTGAACCTGCAGCAACTCCATCGTCTACTCTTACATGATCATTTCCACTTGGTTTGTCGTAATATTTTATTCTTCCGCTGGAAGGAAAAAATCTTTTTGATGGATCTTCAGCACAAATTCTACTTTCTATCGCAGAACCAGTAAGTTTAACATCATCCTGACTGAACCTTAATTTTTCTCTACAGGAAATTCTTATCATTTCTTCTACTATATCTATTCCAGTCACGAATTCTGTTACCGGGTGCTCAACTTGCAACCTTGTATTTACCTCAAGAAAATAGAAGTTTTGATCTTTATCTACAATAAACTCAACAGTGCCTGCTGAAAAATAGCCAACTTGCTTTGCTAGGGAAACACATTGGGCATACATTTCCTGTCTTACTTTCTCGCTGATGAATGGACTTGGCGTTTCTTCTATTATCTTCTGATTATTTCTTTGTACTGAACATTCTCTCTCTCCAAGACACACTACATTGCCATATTTGTCTGCTATGATTTGTATTTCAATGTGCCGCGGTAATTCTATATATTTCTCTACAAAGATACTGCCATCCTTAAAACTTTTTTCTGCTTCATTTGTTGCCGATGTAAATGCCAGTTCAATTTCCTTTTTGGAGTTTACAATTCGCATGCCTTTACCACCGCCACCTGATGCAGCTTTCAGCATTACAGGAAAACCAATCTCTTCAGCAACGCTAGCTGCGTGAGCAGCATCGTTGATCTTGCCCATGTATCCTGGCACTACATTCACTCCAGCTTTTCTTGCGGATTCCTTTGCTGTTATTTTATTGGCTGTAACTTCTATTGTTTCTGCGCTTGGCCCGATGAAATCTATATTGTGTTTTTGCAGAGCACGTGGAAAATCAGGGTTTTCCGCTAAAAAACCATAGCCGGGATGAACTGCCTGTGCGCCTGTTTCGGCTGCTGCCTCGCATATTTTTTCAATATTTAAGTAACTGAGATAAGCAGGCGAAGGGCCAATGTACCTTAATTCATCTGCTTGTCTTACATGTACAGAATTTGCATCTGCATCTGAATATACACATACACAAGATATGCCCATTCTGCGAGCAGTTCTGATGATCCTGCAGGCAATTTCCCCTCTGTTTGCTATTAGAATTTTACTATACTTCTTTTCTGTCATCGTGTGAGTATACTTTCTTAAGTTAAGAAAGTACATTTCTATATCATTGCCTGCAAGTGATTTCTATTTCTGCTAAAGAGTTACAGTTTGTCCCCTCAAAAGGTCTGTAAGACTAGCTTCTTCCGCTGGAGTACTTACACTACTCAAGTCAGACATCTCACTACATGCTTTGCCTGACAAATACGCAGCCCCGCCAGAGGCTATCCCAGCTATTGAACCTAATGCAAGAGATTGAGAACCCAAAAATAAAAAGTACAAAGATAAACACATTGCAGCAATACACGCTATAGCCCCTACTATATATAAGCATAAGTGAAATTTCCTATTACACATAAGACTATCTTTTATGCCTGCAATTTCTTTTATTTCCTTCCTAACTGTTTTACTAACCCAATCGAGAGGAGTCTTTTTAGATTTATCTAACGCACACCTATTACACAATGCATCCTTAACATAGTTTTTGACATTCTCTAATTTTTTCGAATCACTGTTTGGGTTAGTTTTTTCAGATTCCAAATGCTTGAATATTCCTCTTACTACATCCGGCAATATCCTCATCACTGCTGCTATGTGAAATGGATTTTCTTGATCGCTATTGTATTCTAATAAATGAGCATCACTTTCAATACTTTTCTTGAAAATTAACAAAAATTTTTCAACGTTTCCTGTTCTTGCAGCTAAATGTAAGAGACTGTCTCCATTCGCTATTTGTTTTGTTTTATCAAATGGACCAGCGTAACACCAATTGATATTACCTTCATTATCTGAGAGCAATTTTGCTATATCTTCACCCATAACATACCCCGCTATATTTAACCAACTTTAAATCATATAACATAAATTATGAAAAATAAACACAATTTTATCTTCATAGGATCAGTAATTTACAGTAATTCCACATTGTTGCAAGCATAAATTTTAGCTATCATCGTTTACATTACTGTAACAAACGAATATGTCAGGTGTAGTCACTAGATTTGCTCCATCGCCAACAGGGTTTTTGCACATTGGTGGAGCTCGTACTGCCTTATTTAATTGGCTCTATGCAAAGCACCATGGCGGTAAGTTTTTGCTGAGGATTGAGGATACCGATAGAAAACGTTCAACACAGGAGGCAATCGATTCGATAATAGATGGGCTGAAATGGCTTGGTGTAAGCTATGATGGAGAAATAATATACCAATCAAAAAGAATAGAGCGACACATTGAAGTTGCAAATCTTCTTGCTCAGAAAGGTAAGGCATATCACTGTTACTGTCCTGAGGATGAAGTTACAGAAAAGAAGGCAAAAGCGAGAGAAGAAGGAAAAATATATAAGCACAAGTGTATTAATGTGACATCGGACGTAAAGCCTGTTGTACGCTTTAAAGTGCCAAACTCGCAAGATATCGTTGTTGACGATAAAATATACAGTCAGGTTAAAATAAATAGCGACCAACTTGATGATATAGTGATTCTACGCTCTGATAACACTCCAACATATATTTTTGCGGTAGTGGTTGACGATCATGATGCTGGAATAACCGATATTATACGTGGTTCTGACCATCTCACCAATACCTTCAAGCAAATGCTAATATACCAGGCCCTTGGTTTTGATACTCCACGTTTTGCGCATGTACCGCTTATCCATGGAGAAGATGGAAATAAGCTGTCTAAAAGGCACGGTGCGACAAGTGTTTGCGATTACGAGAAGATGGGGATATTGCCAGAAGCAATGCGTAATTACCTACTGAGACTTGGCTGGAGTCACGGCAATGATGAGATTATTAGCGATGAGCGAGCGATAGAGTGGTTTAGTTTGGAAAGTATCGGTCGTTCGCCTGCGCGGCTTGATTTTAAGAAATTAGAGCATTTGAATAACCATTATATTAATAATATGAGTAATGAGGATATTTTGACTCTAATACTTGGAGAACGTACTCTAAATGACAAGAAAAAGAGCTATTTACTGCAAGGATTAACAGAACTAAAAAAGAGAGCAAATTACCTGACTGAATTACTGGATTTAGCACAGTTTTATATAAAAGATCCGCCGCTTGATTTAAGTGAAGAAGCTGAGCAAATCGTTAAATCTAACCTCAATGCAATCAAGTTACTTGCATCGTTTTTCTCAAATATCAGCAATGAAGGCTGGAATAAGAGTTTTTTATCTTCTCAGATCAAGGAATTTTCAAAGTTACATGATATGAAAATAAGCGATGTTTACCACTCATTACGTGCCCCAATAACTGGGATAATGGACGCACCTGGAATCATCGATATCATGGTAATTCTCGGCAAAGATGAGTGTATAAAAAGGTTGCAAGCAATTTAAATGAAACAAAGAAACTCCTTGACAACCCCCACCAATCTTATTATCATGCTACTAAGGGTATTTCTGACTCAAAACTTGTTTTTGACCTGCAGGT
>NZ_JAAXCS010000041.1:0-10286 GCF_013309895.1 Wolbachia endosymbiont of Atemnus politus
CCACACATCGGTCATGCATATACTTCTCTTTTATGCGACGTGGTGGCAAGGTTCATGAGACTTGCTGGAAAAAAAGTCAAATTTACTAGCGGCACAAACGAGCATAGAAAAAAATCGAAAAAGCGGCTAAAGCAAAGGGTATGCAGCCGAAAGTATTTACGGATGAAGTGAGCGTTTCGTTTAGGGAATTAGCTGAGTTCATGAACTTCCAATATGATGATTTTATCCACGGAATAACGTCACAAGAAAGCGGTGGTAGCTTTGTGGAATGGGCTTGAAGAGAGAGGAGAAATATATCTGGATTATTATTCAGGTTGGTATTCAGTTCGTGATGAAACGTTTTACTAGAAGTCGGAGGTGATAGATGGCAAAGCACCAACAGGCGCGGAAGTTCAGTGTATAAAAGAAGAGAGCTACTTTTTTCGTTTGTCAAATTGGCAAAATAAATTACTAGGGTTATATGAAAACCAGTCAAATTTCATCTTTCCTGAGAGCAAAAAAAAATTAGGTGGTATCATTTGTAAAATCAGGCCTCACTGACCTTTCAATTTCTCGCACTAGTTTAAATTGGGGAATAAAAGTGCCAGCCAATGACAAACACGCAATCTATGTCTGGATTGATGCACTCACTAATTACCTCACGTCAGTAGGCTTTCCTGGTACTGAAGGTGAAGAATATAATAGGTTTTGGGCAAACGACAGCTCTTCCAACGTTCATGTAATCGGTAAAGACATATTGCGCTTTCACGCCGTATATTGGCCGGCGATTCTCCTTGCAGCAGATTTGCCGCTGCCAAAGCAAATTGCGGTTCATGGTTAGTGGCTCAGCGAGGGAAAAAAATATCCAAGTCTCTTGGCAATGTCATAGATCCAATTGGCCTGGCTGAGGAGTTTGGCGTTGATCAGTTACGCTATTTTCTCCTCCGAGAAGCAAGCTTCGGCCAGGATGGCAACTTTAGCAAGAAAAATATGATCAGCCGAATAAATTCAGAACTGGCAAACAATATAGGCAATTTAGTGCAAAGAACAATTTCATTTTTACACAAACAATGCTCGGGAATTGTACCAACAGTTGATCAAAGCCTACTTAAAGGCGAGGAAGGCCTGCCCAATTGCAAAGCTATACTCGATAAAGCGACGGATCATCTATCAAAGTACGAGTTTAACCAGGTTATACTTCTATAATTATCAATATTTCTTTAGAAACCAATGCTTAGATAGACAAAAGTGCACCCTGGACATTGAGTAAAACCGATAGAGTGCGTATGAATTTAGTTATCTACAAATTACTAGAATATATCAGAATAATTGGCATTTTATTGCAGCCAATCGTCCCAAGGTCAGCAGAAATGATACTGAATCAATTGTAAATTCCAAGGGAAAAGCGTGATTCAAAATCTTTGTACAATGCATGCGTAAGTTCAGGCACTACACTACCTAAACATACGCCGGTTTTTTTTAGGTTTGATGTTAAAGTGGAGAAATAACTTTCCCTCTTATAAACGAGACTAGTTACTCATACTAACTGTAGGCAAAGCACAGCACAAATTTACATTACTTAGGTTTGTCTCTACTTAATATTCATTTATAGATCAAGGGGTTGATGTTTCATTTTTTGCCGTATGCTTGTTACTACCTCTGGTTACCTTACAATTCGGTGCAGGATCATTAGCACCAATTGTGTTGTTACTCTCTTCATTAAACATAGTTGGAAGAACACCACCATCCATAGTTTCTGATTTACGTAAATTCTTATACCATTGAGGCTCATCGTTAGCACTCTTATTCGCACCACTAATAAAGTTACTTATGTTAACCAATAAATTGCGAGGAACAGAGAGTATTCTACCCACCACACTCTGAGACTCGTTTTTATTATTTGTGTTATCTTCTTCAGACATACCAAAATTATTTTGGCAAACTCTTCAGCATCAGCTAGTGTTTTGCTATACTAATCAATCTGACTTTGCATAGTAAGTCTTGGACAAGTAGACGATAAGTTTGAGATTGCTGCACCACTTTTAGTACTATTAGTAAAATTACCTACTGCAATAGATGAGTTGTCGGCAACAGTAAATCCTCTATTCGCAGCAATATATGCTGAACATCCGGTTACTCCTGCTCCTAATGCTATCCAGCCTGCTGCTTTTAAACTAGGAATCCAATTACGTGCTGACTCAGCTGATGACATAATATCATAAGCATTTTTAAATTTATCTCCAACACTACTAATTGTCCCTTTTGCTGACTCAATTGGTGGATAATAAACATCTGTTAAGCCACGCTTAACAATACCAGGAACACGTCCACTACTGTACGCTTCGTTTAGAGATGCAAATGCTTTTTCTTCTTTTGGATTATTAATCTCTTCATTTTTTTTTATTAATTTCAATTTTCTGCTTAGAAATTTCTTCCTCTTTAGCTTTTACTTCCGCTTCTTTTTTAGTCAGCTGGTCATTTTGCCCAGAAATTGTTTGTTCTTGAGCTTGTATCTTAGCTTCTAACTCAGAAATGGTTTGCTTTTGATCCTGTACTATAGCTTCTTTCTCAGAAATAATTTTATCTTTACCTTCTATCTCATTTGCTTGACCACTTTAGCTAGTTGAGCATCTTTCTCAGAAATTGTTTTGTTTTTACTAATTGCAGCATATGAAAGTGGAATAGCTACAGCAGAAAATACAGCACCACCAATAATAAATGGAAGGCCAACACTTAATGCTGCAACGGGAGCAAAGAAACCAATATAAGGAGCTGCAGCAAACACTCCTGATGCTAGTAAAGTTCCGATAGCCAAAGCACCACTCACAAGATAAGGTGCGTTAGTTTTATTAAATATACTCATTATATACCTCACTAAAATTAATTTAGTATTAAGATTGTAGCACAAATAAAAAGGTATGTCAACTTTGTTAATAAATTAGTAAATTATAGCGTGGATTGCTGAAGGCTGCAAACTATAACTCTCCGTGTAATCTTTGAATGCGCCTCGATTAAAGTCAAAATATAGCTCTACACTGCAAATTGGTCCGTTTCTTTGTTTTGCGATAATGAGCTCTGCAATGTTTCTAATTTTTTCCATTTTCTCTTGCCATTCTCGATGTTTATTGCTTCCTTCACTTGGCTGCTTTCTCAGTTCGTAATATTCTTTTCTGTAGAGGAATATTACTATGTCTGCATCCTGCTCTATGCTTCCTGAATCATGCAAATCAGCAAGCTGTGGTTTTTTGTCGTCTCTCTGCTCAACAGAACGGGAGAGATGCGACAGTGCAACAATGGGATTATTTAGTTCCTTTGCAATTGCTTTCAAACCCTGCGTCACTTCCGAGATTTCTTGCACTCTATTTTCATTACTCCTTTTTGTTGTTCCTCTGATTAGTTGCAGATAATCGATAAATACCACCTCTACATTATATAGTTGATATAGCAGACGTATTCTGGTACCGAGAGCACTAATTGACAGTGCGGGAGTGTCATCTATAACAAAAGGTAATTCAGATAATCCTGCACAGGCATTAATAAATTCGTGCAATTCAAAATCACTAATTCTTCCGGTCAGTGCCTTATAGTAGCTAATTCCTGAATCTATAGTGATCAATCTTGCTGCTAATTGTTCCGCTGACATTTCAAGTGAGAAAAACGCTACATAATGTTGTTTATCTGCTCTTTTTTGCAATACCTTACAAGCATTAAAGGCAATGTTCAGTACCAGTGCTGTTTTACCCATAGAAGGCCTTGCAGCTAGAATTAATAGGTCAGATTTCTACAGACCACCAAGAAGCTGATTTAGGTCTTGGAGTCCGGTTGTAATGCCCAGCGCTTCTGGATTATTTTTTCAGCGTGCTTATCTTTTCAACTATATCTTTAACTGATCTTGCAAGCTTTATATACGTCTTCTCGCCTTGCTTTTTAACTGCTAAATTGAACAACTTGGTCATTGCTTGTTCAATCTGCTCATGTGCAGGGTTTTCGATGTCATAGCTATAACTATCACCAACTATCTCCTGCCCGAGCTTGATTAAGCATCTCCTTAAGTAAGTATCACGGATAATTCTAGTCAAGCTATAGATATCAAGCGCAATACTTGCCTTCGCTGCAAGCTTTGCAAGATATTCAACTCCACCGCACTTGGTAAATGCTTCGTCGTTCTCAAAAAAACATTTTGAGGCTCAGCTCATTGGCAACTATGCCGTGTTTTCTGGTCTTGGATATCTGCGTAAAAATAATTTGATGCAGCGGGTCATAGAAATTATCTGCTGTAATTATATCTTCATCTGCATCGCAAATTCTATTATCGCGAATCATTGCGCCGATGAGCATTTGCTCGGCATCTAAGTTATGTGGTAATTTGCATATTTCTTTGTCTACGTCTCTTGAATTAATGAGATCAGCTAATTAATTTATTTTAAGTTTTTAGAGTAACTATTGGTTATTGTAGAATAATTAGTTCTTGTTTGAAAGATAAAAAATTTGACCTATAGCACTAAAGCAGGCCCCTGTGGTGGAATGGTAGACACGGCAGACTCAAAATCTGCTTCTTGCAAAAGCATGCTGGTTCAAGTCCGGCCAGGGACACTCAAATGTTAGAAAGTGCATATGTTACATAGGTTTTTTGATCGCTTATTTTCTATTCTCTATTCTAAGAATGCTATTCAAAAGGTGAAAAAGAATGAAAATGTAATATGTTATGTAACGGGACTCAGGCGCTATATATCAGTATTGTTTGATTTAATTATCATCGTTTTATTATTGCATCTATGTGGCTAAGCCTTAAACCAACCTTCATGAGCTCAGAAAGTAGTAAAATATTGAGTCAAATTGCCGCAAATTATCAAATGCAAGTGCCACTGTCTGCAGAAGAAAAGGCGATGCAGGGCAGGCTCATTACATTACTGATTCTAAATCAAATAGTCCAATTCATTATGCTATTTAGCTATGTTGCATATATGTGGATAAAGTTCGCTGCTACGCCGGGAAAACTGCTACTGGGGCTCAGAATTGTGGATGCGCAAACTTTTGAAAAACTGACCCTAAGACAAACAACAAAGTGTTTTTTTCCCATCATATTGTCGTTCGCACAGATGTGCACTTGATACAGTCTTTATTATTTGGTTAAAATTAAGTTTTCTGGATCCCAGTATCAAGCACTGGGATGACAGGAGGAGGGGCTACTGGAATGACACCCTCCTCCAGTGTCTGGTCACTGGATTGGGGGCTACTTGGATGACAGGAGGGGTCTCACCGGATTTAAATCCAATTGAGAAGTTTTGGTTTACCATGTAATAAGAAAAGTGCTGCCAAGCCTGATATTAATTCGATTTCGTCTTTCAAAAATCTTGCCTGTTACCTATATCTACAGGTACTTCTAGTCCTTGTACGTTAGTTTTGTCTAGTTCATTACTAGGTTTTAATGCTACATACGTAATACCATAAGCAATAAATCCAACTAACACAGCAGCAGCGGCTAAAGCTATGCCAACTATAGCCAATATTGGTAATCCTATATCGGCAACACCACATCCAATACCAACCGCCAATGCAGCTCTAACACCACAAATGCTACCAGTTTTCATTGCTTTATCAATTGCCATGCTAGTTTCAACCTTATAAATTTTGTCCAGCATATCATTATCTCTATCTCTTTTAAAAAGAGCTTTTACTTTTTCGCGGTTATTTTTTCCTATACCAGCAAGAATGTATTTTAATATACCCGCCTCTTCAGCCGCATCTAAAATAATTTTAGCTCTTTCCCCCTGATCATTAAAACCTATAGCCAAGCGGTGTTTCAGTACGGTTATAACCATTTTGGAACTCTTGACGAATATTCGCAGTAGTAAGAACTGTTTGTAAGTCATCTTTCGAAGCTCTTGTGAGGACTTCAGTGATATCCTCACGATTTTTTCTTGCGTCCTGTAAATTATTATATAATTCCTGTTGTTCTTTTGTTAAACCAGACATACAGTTACCTCCATAAAAACTTATGTTTAATTATTACATATTCTAATATATACAAGTCAAGAAATTAATAAAAATCACCCACACTCAAACAAGAAAAAGGAGCGCGCGCGAATAAGCGAAACATTCTTCAACAATATAACTAACTAAAGAAAGAATTGAATTTTTATGGCAACAAAGAAACAAATTAGCTCACACAGATTTTAATTATTGACTCTCTTCAAAAATACAAAAAAAGCCTAGTACTTGGATGACAGGAGAGGAGGACTGCCATTATAGAGTAAATTAGATCCCAGTACTGGGATGACAGGAGAAGAGCAGCGTGTGAACAGCATTTACTCAATAGCGTGGTGTAGCATAATTTTTTTACTTTGGTAGTTTTTTATTGTCGTTATAATTATAATATGTATTAAGTTGGATAGGTATGAAGACTTTTAAAAAAAACTTTAAAAGTAAGGTAAAAAAGCTGGAAGAGTTCAATGAAGAAATTGACGACATAACAACTGTAGCTCTAGACAAATTTGCGCATGAACTTGAAAACATCGCATATGATAGTGTACAGAAATTTCGCAATTTGCTTGCAAACACCATCTTCAACAATATTCATTCTCAAAATATCAATTTGCTCAAAAATAGCTGCAAGTTCAAATTCTATCAATAAAAAGGGGGAAACAGCTTTAGTACGTTCTCTCCTTAATGTAGTGAAACAGACAATAAAGAACTTGTAGCACAAAGCATTTATGCCATCAACTTAATGTAAGAAATTTACTGGAAATTTATTTACAGCATACGAGATAAATAAACGGGAGGTTTATATGTCCACTTTGCCAAAAATACGTGTACAACGTAAATCTAAACTCAAATCCTTTCCAGTGATTTTAGAGGAAGTTATATTTTTTTACGCATTGAGAATGATCAAGATGATAAGTTGATTTCAGATCTAATTTTTATGGTTACCGACTACGGCGAATGGCAAGTTTCGTGTGAAGGTTATATACTTCGTAGGCTCTATTTAAGCTATGGTCCTGTGAGAGTAATAATATCTGCCACTGCAGCGATATCTAGAGATCAAGAAAAGGTGACACCTAAGTATTATTTTAGTGATGTAGGAGAGTAAGCTGAAATTTTTAGTTATTTAAATGCAATAAAAGTTGATGTTGCGTACGAAGCTGGCTATGACAACGTTCCCGAGCAGATAAAACTAAGTATTATGCAGCATGTTTCTGCTCTCTATAAAAATCGCGAATCAGAAGTGAATAGTTATTGAAGTAAAAGAGGTATACTCCCCATTTCGCTAACTACGAGTTGTTTTGTAGCCTCTTATCTAAAACTGCCGGCATTATCTTCACAAAGGTTAATTATGAAAAAAATTCAGGTTATAAATGAGTTGTATAATAGCATTTATGCCGCATTAAAGGCAGACTCTGATTTAAGGAAACATGTTATTAACATTTATGACTACTTACCTAAAAGGGTCACTATTCCGTATCTGAAGTTACACGTAGTGAACTATAGCAACCTGCATATGCTATCCAATTTTGCTACAAAGGCAAGATTTGTGTGTGATATATATACTTTTCATATAGGCAGTATGTTTGCCATTATAAGGCATATCAACTTGGTGCTTAAGGGCATTAAAGGTGAGACTATTTTAAAGAGTAATTGTGCTATGGATCAGCATGATGAAATTTTACATTCAACAATTAATTTTGATATTTTTATAAAAGGAGTGGACAATGAGCAAATTACAGCTAAAAGTTAAAGATCATGATAAAAATTATATTGTGCTAAATAATAAACGGAACTTAAGGCTTACTTTGCGTAATAACAGAGAAGAGATAAGAGACATTTCTTCTTTTGGCTGGAGAAAAGTACTTGATTGCGCAGGAAGTAGATACATTACGATAAAAATTAATAGAATTTTAGACTCTGTACTCTCTGATGAATTGTTGCTTAAGTCTGCTATGCTAAACTCTAATAACGATAATGAAATTAGTTTTAATGCTAAGGCAACGATAAGGCTCAATTGCTCGGTTGAACTATACGAGGGATATTACGACCCCGCTGCTTTTAAGTTTCACTGTAGTTTTAGCCAGTGCTGAAGTTGAAAACACCTTTCATTAACGTTAATTTAATCTTTTTGTGTACAAATTTTAATTAAATTATGAACGATGATTATCTTTTTGAAGAGGGGAATAATAGTGAAGAAGAAAATAACGATGACAGAAGAGAGAGGAATTTGAAAGATGAAACCCAGCTAGAAGAGCAGCAGAAAGACATAGTTCAAGACTATTTAAAAGCTTTTGAGAACATCTTAACCCAGATCGATGAAGGAATTGATAACTTAGGTAGTTTTGAAAGGACTATGCAAGTAAAGCGAAGTATAGATAGGCTCATAGAAACTTTGTATAGCCAGTCAGCATCCAAAAATATTGATACAGAACTTGAAACCACAAAACATTCTCGCGATAAATTAGAATCCAAGAAAAGAGTTATGGAAAAGAGAAAGAAACAAGTGATGGAAGAGATCTTAAGTGGTATCCAGCAACAAAAGGAGCTAATGAACGCTAAGGAAGGCCATGAAGTTGCAAGTGATGAAGATATACAAAGAACAAAGGCACGAATGAAGTCTTCAATCAGGGGAGTGTTGTTTTCAGTCATTGCTAATAGGATGGATCCAAGAAGAAGAGCTGGAGAAACTGCTGACGATAATGAAAAACAGACTCGCGGCAGGGAAGCAGTTGGTGGAGCCTAAGGTGCATTGTTGAAAGCGTTTTTAGCCTCAATTACTGCCACTATGCGCCAAATTGCTAAACCGCTTCAGAAACAAGAGACGTCTTTTGCAAAGCAGGTTGAGGAAAGCAGAAACACAGATTCGCAGAGAGGCAGATCTGTATATGTTTCTTATATCAATCTCTGATTTTTTTTGTTGAGTTAAAAATTGTAATACTCAAAAATAAGGTTGATAATTGTGAGCAATACTGTATAATTATTATATTTTAAAGCATTTAAGCTGTGGCATTTTCAAAATTTCCTGATCCAAAATTGGACCTAACATTCGTGCGACGTGAAAATTGCCTACTGAATTGTTTAGCTCTGACTAAACCGAGTGTTTTGCCACTCGTACCCTACTAAACTGTATAAGTACAGTAATGTCTTATGCAAAGCGTTTAGGACAATGAACCCGCTCGAAAAGGAGAAGTTCGGTCTGTGAAGAAGGAACGATGCTATAAGTGTCAAGTTGGCACGGGGGCTAGGGTGAACGGTATGGATAACAGAAGTGAATGATCGTAAGCATCGTTAAATTGAACAAGCCAAAGACACTGACAGGCTTGGACCAAAAGGTATGTGGTAGGTTATCGGAGTGAACGCATCTGATACGCAAACATAAACACCACCGGTGTATAGATCAATCCTAACCCGCTCGTTGTTTGATAGGTGGAACACGGAAACCCCGTATATCTCTGGATATATAGTAAGGTTGATTGCGAGAAAGACTATACGGGATTGGGAGTGTGGAAAAAGTGAATGCTCATCTGTAATGGATGAGATACAGGTTTAAACGTTATCTGGCTCGAAAGAGAACTGACGTCCACTACGGTCATCTTGAACAAGATTGTTTGTAAAACCTTTTAAGTGAGGAAAGCAGATGGTTACAGGTAAAATTGTAAGTGCACCTTTCGGTACGGCAGAACACTGGAATCAAATTAACTGGTTTCAGAGCAAGAAAAATACCAGAAGGCTACAAGCTCGTATTGTTCAGGCAACAAAAGTAGGAGATGGAATAAAGTGAAAATTTTACAACGCCTCCTAACACGTAGTTTTAGTGCTAAAGCATTAGCAGTCAAACGCGTAACTTCAAATAAAGGAAAATGTACAGCCGGTGTTGACAACCAGTTGTGGCAAAGCCCTTCAGCAAAATCTCAAGGAATTGCAAGCCTGAGGCAACGAGGATATCGCTCTCAACCTCTGAGACGAATTTATATTCCTAAGCCCACAGGCAGCAAGCGACCTCTTAGTATTCCCACTATGAAGGATCGGGCGATGCAAGCCTTATATCTTATGAGTCTTGATCCTGTTGCAGAAACAATAGGAGATATACACTCATATGGATTTAGGAAACACCGCTCAGCTGCTGATGCGATAAGCCAGATCCACAAAACTTTGGCGGGACGCAACAGATCGCAATGGATCCTAGAGGCGGATATTAAGAAGTGTTTCGATGAAATAGACCATTGCTGGTTAGAAAGCTCAATTCCAATAGAAAAGAATGTTCTCAGCAAATGGTTAAAATCTGGGTTCATAGAAAAACAAATGTTCCGCTCTACAGTGGC
>NZ_JAAXCS010000042.1:0-10197 GCF_013309895.1 Wolbachia endosymbiont of Atemnus politus
TTCTGAAATTTTTTATGACCATGTAAATCCTAATCTACAAGATGACGATAGAATTGTTGAAATATGGAATCTGGTATTCATGGATTTAATAAAGATGAGGAAGGTAATTTTCAAAAATTACCAAAAAAGATGCATCGATACTGGAATGGGCCTTGAGAGGATAGCTGCCGTGATGCAAAACGTTCACGATAACTATGATATTGGTCTATTTTCTGCTCGGATAAATAAGCCGCAAGAGCTCTGTGGAAATACGGAAAATAAGATAGCTCATAAAATCATCGCAGATCTTCTTCGTGCAGCCGCATTTCTTATCGCAGAAGGGATACTTCCTGGAAATGAAGGTAGAAATTATGTACTGCGAAGATTAATTAGGAGAGCTGCGCGCTATATCCACCTGCTTGGATATAATGGCTCCCTACTCCATCGCATTTTTCCAGTGTTGATAGACAGCATGAGTTCAGCTTATATGGGTGCTTAATTAATCATAGATAAAAGTTTAATAGAAACGACGTTAAAATCGGAGAAAGAAAACTTTAAAGATACTTTGATGAAAGGTATCAATCTCTTGGAAAAATTCACTGCAGATTTAAACCCAGGCGACACTCTGCCTGGAGAATCAGCGTTTAAGCTATATGACACTTACGGATTTCCTTTGGATATCACACTTGATATTCTAAAAGAGAAAAAAATAAATTTTGACCAAAAAGGTTTTGACGATGCAATGGAGGAGCAGAAAGAAAGAGCACGTGCTAAATGGGTAGGATCTGGCGAAAAGTCTGTTGAGCAAGTATGGTTTGATATAACCGATGTGTTTGGCAAAACAAAATTCGTTGGTTACGAACTTAGTGAAGTAAAGGATGCAAAAGTACTAGCCATAATTTCCCATGAAAATAAAATAATTGATTCTGCAAAAGAAGGAGAGAAGATAACAATTCTACTTGATAAAACACCTTTTTATGGCGAGTCAGGCGGGCAGGTGGGGGATACTGGCAGTCTGACCACATCCGAAAGAAGCATTATCATAGTGGGAAACACCAATAAAATTAATGACTTATATTTGCACAGATGCGTGGTTAAATCTGGCTCAATTTGTAAAGATGATAAAGTTACAGCAAGCATTGATAAGGAAAGAAGGCAAAACCTAAGAAGAAATCATTCGGCTACTCATCTTCTACACTTTGCACTGAGAAAAATCTTGGGTGATCATGTCACTCAAAAAGGTTCCCTAGTTGCACCAGATAGGCTGAGATTTGACTTCAGTCATAACACTCAAGTCACTCGGGACCAACTGCTTTCAATAGAAGATATAGTAAACTCTTTAATCAGAGAAAATCTTTCTACGTTTACGAAAATTCAGAACATGAGTCAGGCAATAGACGAAGGAGCTATGGCATTGTTCGGCGAAAAGTATGGCGACCAAGTAAGAGTGGTAAGCATTGGAAATTCAAAGGAATTGTGTGGTGGCACGCACGTGGAGCGCGCTGGAGAAATTGGCTTGTTTAAGATAGTAACAGAATGTTCTATTGCATCTGGAGTAAGAAGGATCGAAGATTTGACCGGTCAAGAAGCAATTAATTATGTGCGTGATAATGAAATCAACTTGAAAAAGTTGCAGAATCCGTAAAAGCGCCAATAAACGAAATAATAAGTCGACTCAGTATTTTAAGCCAAGAACGTAAGGAATCCGAAGCTAAAATAAAAAGCCTTTATAAAAAGCTCGTAAGCACAGAGAACATAAAAAGCACTGAAATAAATGGAATAAATTTCATAAGCCATGTTTTCACTGACATTCCAGCAAGTATAATAAGGGAATTTGTTCTGCAGCAGCAAAAACCAAAAACGGTAATAGCTTTCACAGCAACGGAAAAAAATAAAACAGTGCTGATTATCAAAGTAAGCAAGGACTTAACTGATAGGGTCAGCGCAAAAGAGCTGGTATCTACTGTAACTGGGAGAGGCTGCGGTGGAGATGCTGAACTTGCCCAAACAGGCTGTGATAGTAGTGATATTGTTATAGCTATTTATAATCACTTAGCAAGATAGTGTATTACGCCCCTGCTGCTAGGAGATTAGCAACGTTACTATGTGTCTGTGTTACAAGCCCATCCAATTTAGTTTTTACTGCCTCTTCCGTTTCTTGACAGGTATTTTTATCCTTGCTGATTAGCGTGAATTCAATATCCTTAAAAAATCTATCCCACATTCCACACAAATGGTCTTTTATTTTAGGCCATATGTCCTTTTTAAATGTTTCACCATCATCAGAAAATACATCACCTACCAAGGCTCCCACCTCCTCATAACTCGACTCAAAATATTGAAGAAACGTCTCTACTTCCTTATGAGTATCATGCGCCAAATCTAACGCTTTTCCTTCTGTACTTTTATTACCATATATTGCAGTAACCAAGCCTGTCTTAATATACCCGTAAGCTGTCCAAAAAGATTTCCCAGGTTGAAAAAGTGGACTCTTATCATTTTTTGGTACATTATTTATTATATTTTCCACCAACCTGTCTATCAAAGGAGACAATAAATTTTGACAAAAGTGTTTGATATTATCTTTCGTTTTAATCACAGGACCTTTTATGCATTTCTCTGCTAAGCAGTATTCAAATTCTGCTTTTTCTAATAATTTCTTGATTGCTTCTTCATCAAAAGTTTCATGCTTGAACACCTCTAGTAATTTATCTTCTATTATTGCAAATTTTATTTTTTCATGAGATGTCAGTTCTTCTCTATAGTCATTTTTTGCTTCTTCATTTATTAATAATTCCTCTTTTTCAGATTCTAAGTCCTCTAATGCTTTTAGAATTTCTTGGTTATTCTTCAAACATAACTCTATTAACTCCATACTTGAAGATTCCTTTTCTTTACTGTTTTTCTCAACATCCAAATTCTCATTCTGCTTTCCTATTATTTCCTTCAATCTCGCAGGTTGCGTAAAATATTCTCCAATTTCTTTTCGATAAGAAACAATCTTGTTTACTAGACGTTTTTCATCTTCTCCATTGAATAGCATGTCCTTATTATCTTCTACATTCTTTATACTTCCCCCTTGCTTTTCAAATAACTCTTGAATTCTACGTTTTGTTATCTCTAAATACATCTTTTCTATAAAGTCATTCACTTTATCTGAAGTTTTCTCATTTTTTTCTAAATCCTTAAGTCGTGTCATTAGATTCTTATCTTTATTGGATGTATCTAAGAGGCTCCACATAGATTGTTTTAATCGTTCCATTAGGCCTTGCTTTTCCTTATCCAGTACACCTGATTGACTTAACAAAACTTTAGCTTTTCTTATTCTTGATTCTATTAGCTTCTTTTCAACCTCTTGATCATCATATTCGAATTTAAAAAGATCTTCTAATTTCCTTTTTAAAGCACCATCTTTTGAGTTATTTTTTTCTATATCTTGATGTATTTCTTTTAACTTATTACATATATTGTTATATCTTGTTTGCCCTATTTTCCTTAAGCATTCAATTTCTTCTTCCGCGCTACTCAGAGCTTCCTCTGTTGTTTGATGGTACATATCCCTATAAACATCAATTACTGTTCTCTTAGCTATCTTTTTTTCTTGTATAAGCTGCCTCCATTTCGCTCTAAACATAGGAAGCGCCTTATCTTCTAAAACATCTGGTACTTTTGCTCCTGCTTTTTTTAGATCTTTTAGGATCATTTCCTTTTCAGTCGGCAATTCCTTACCTTGGCTTTTCAGTTCTTGCTCTACTAATACCTCTTTCAGTCTTTCTTCTAATGAAAAATCTTCCTTTTCCTCTCTTCTTTTTTGTGCAATTTTGATTGCTTGTATAAAGGCAACTCTGTGAGCATCCTGTATTAAGTGACTTATCAGTTTAGAATCTACACTATCCACCACTTTCAGTCTGAATTCGTTCAACAATTCCTTCAGCTTATCGTATGTAATATCTTTTTTGTCTAGTTTCAACAGTTCTCCCATGGCTTCTGTGAACCCTTGAATCGAAGTTGCAATTACACTTCCGATCTCATTACGCAAAGGCACAAGACCATTTTTTAAATGGATATTAGCTGATAATTTCAGTATGGTATTATGTTCTGAATCACGTGCAACATTAAACCAACTACCATCTTTATCTTCGTATAAATCTCTAAGCAACTGCTTAAATTGCGGTGGAAATTTAGTTTCCATATCCCACGCAATATTTTGTCCAGGAACTTCCGTTTCATGAAAAGATACCTCAACATTTTGGTACTTATTATGATATAGCCCCATACTTATTTTAAGAGCGGCAACCAAAGAATGAGATAACTCCCTATTTAAAAGATAAAAAGTAGCTAAGGCAGGTGTTGCAGGAATAAGCAAGAGTAGAAGTATAGGTATACTAACAAGAATCGCTACTGCAGCAAGAACACCATATGCCAATCTTTTTGCTGTACTTTCACTTACTTCGCTTTTTTTTGTTTTATTCTCCTCTAAACTGATTTGTGTCTTATCATTTGTTTTAAACTTATTATATATGACTAATCCTAACGCAGTAAAAACTATATAAGGAAACATTAAAACTGATAGAGCTAAATTTAATACTTTCTTCTCTGGGCAAGCTCTGTTTATCTCTTTATATACTTCGCTTGATACATTATACCAGGAAGTAAGAAAGTCAGAGTTATAATCTTTATAATGAAATATACTTAGTGGAATATCAAAACCAGCAGCCATAAGCCATACTATCAAAAAATTCTTCTTCCTCTTCTAAAGTAGCAACAGCATCATTCATATTATCTCCCATGTTATACCTCACTTTAAAGTATACATGAGTATTAAAAAATTTATAACTTAATTAATAGCTTAATTTTTAATATTAACAATTAAATCTTGATATTCCTTGGAGTAGAAGTTGGTTCCAATTTCTACATTAACTTCTAAAGATAAGGCAAGTGTCTGCTCTTTTATGTACTCACTCCACGTATTCACCGCTTCCTTAAATTTTTCATCTTCTGTTTTGATTACTACTCTGATTCTATCGGATATATGAAAATCAGCTTGTTTCCTAGTTTCTTGAATGAGCCTCACGACATCTCTCGCGAGCCCTTCTAGAGTCAATTCATCGCTTAGTTTAGTGTTTAGAATCACAACCCCTTTGTTGTTGTCAAACACAGAAGAATATTCACTGTTTGCTTTTAGTAATAGCTCATACTCACCTTTTTCTATAATGTAGCTCTCTGATTCATCTCCCAAAAACACTCGCTCATTTTCAATTTGCTTCCATTTTCCCTCTTTGACGTATTGAACTAATTGCTTGATTTTGTCTGGAATCTTCTTCCCAAGCATAGGAAAATTTAATTTTAACTCTAGTGAGGCAATACCTTCAAGTTTGTTCACTAACTCTAGTTTTTTTACATTTACCTCATCTTTTATCATCTCTTGGTATTCACCCTCAAGAAAACTACAGGAAGACTGATGATAAATGGTCATGCTGCCAAGTGGCTGTCTGATACGTATATTAAAAGTATTTCTAACAGATAATGCAGCATTGCATACCTCTCTGACCAAATCCATTTTGGCAATGAGTTCACTATCAAACTTCTCTAATTGTGGAAAATCAGCCAAATGGACAGATGTTTCTTTATACTTAAGCCCTCGCCATATAGTCTCTGTTATAAGCGGCAATAAAGGAGCTGCGGTTCTTAGTATATAATAAAAAACCGTGTATAGGACGTTGTAAGCGTCGGTCTTGTTCTGATCTAAATCACTTTTCCAAAAACGCTCACGATTGCGACGAATATACCAATTATTTAGCACTTAAAAAATCTACCAGAACTTTACAAGCCTCTTGGGAATTATAGTTGTTCATAGAAGCTTGGATGCCTTCTACGGCTTCAAAACATTTGGCAATCATATAACGATCAATAGTGCTTTGATAATTCTTACAAACTTCAGCTTTAATCCCATCTGCATTTGCATACATAGTAAAAAGTGATAACTGTTCCAAATAGGTTTATTACGTTCCTTAGAACGTCTCGTATTGAGTTTCCTTCTTTATCAAGTAGCAAATTACCACCACAAACAATAGACCCAGACAGAATTAGAAAACGCAGCGCATCAGAACCATATTTATCAAACACCTCCATTGGATCCGCATAGCTATTCAAACGCTTGGATAAAATTTTTGTCCCTTTACATCCAAAACAACACCGTAGCATATGCAATTTTTAAATGGTTCACTGTCAAATCAAGCAGTGGACAATACAAAAAGCGTATAAAACCACCCCCTTGTTTGTGCTATATATTCAGTGATGAAATCCGCAGGGAATTTTTTTTCTCAAACCATTCTTTATTTTCAAACGGATAGTGGACTTTCGCAAACGGCATTGAACCAGATTCAAACCAGCAGTCAAATACATCAGGCACACAACGCATAACTGATTTTCCTATTGGGTCATCAGGATTTGGTCTTGTTAAAGAATCAATAAATAGCCTGTGCAAATCATCCACCTTAACATTAAAATCTCGCTCTAGTTCTGCTATTGAACCATACACATCTACTTTTGGATATCTTGAATCATCTGATTTCCACACAGGAATTGGCGTGCCCCAGAATCGATTGCGTGAAATTGACCAGTCGTGAGCTCCTTCAAGCCATTTTCCAAACTGCCCATCTCTTATATGATTTGGCATCCAATTAACTCTCTTATTTAGCTTTACCATTCTGCTTTTAAATTTTGTTACAGCAACGTACCAAGAAGGCATAGTGCGGTAGATTAAAGGAGTATCAGTTCTCCAACAGTGTGGATAATTGTGAATATATTGCTCGGTTTTGAACCAGCTTCCTTGTTCTTTTAGCTTCTTTATTACCGTATCGTTGGTATCAAAAACATGAATTCCAGCTAAATCCGAAACTTCAGCAGTAAATTTTCCACCATTATCAATTGGACAAATGGCTGGGATATCATAGCTTTGGCAAAGGTAGAAATCTTCTTCGCCAAATCCAGGAGCAGTGTGCACAACGCCAGTACCATCTTCTGCTGTAACATAATTAGCGATGAAAACGCGGAACGCATTTTTCGTATCTTTAAAGTAATCAAACAGTGGCTTATAAGAAAGACCTGCAAGATCATCTGCTTTAAGTTTTATATCGCAATTTTTGTATGGGATATTGTTTTGTTCACAATGACCGATAAATTTCTCTAGGTAGCTTTCAGCGAAGATGTAAACTTCATCGTTAACTAGATCTTTTGCATTATCCCCTGTCATTTCAGTAGCCCTCTCCCCTGTCATCCCAGTGCTTCGACACTGGGATCCAGAAATAGATTCCAGCGTCACGCGCTGGAAGGAGTGAACTGACACTGCACAATACTCAATGTCTCTCCCTATCGCCAGCGCCAGATTGCTAGGAAGAGTCCAAGGAGTTGTAGTCCAAGCAAGTAGTTTACATTTTTGTTTAAACTGCTGCGGGTTTTCTAAGAGCTCAAATGCAACAGTTACAGCTTTGCTAGTCTTTTCTCTATATGCATTATCAAGCCTTGTTTCAAAATTAGATAATGGAGTTTCGCACGCCCAGCTATATGGAACAACACGTACCGATTCATACACCAGACCTTTATCATAAAGCTGCTTAAACGCCCACATGACTGATTCCATGAAGGATTTATCCATGGTCTTATAGTCATTATGAAAATCTACCCACCTTGCCTGTCTATTTACATACTTCTCCCATTCTGACGAAAATTTCATCACAGAAGTACTGCAATGGTTGTTGAATTTTTCAATGCCAAATTTTTCTATCTCAGTCCTGCCAGATATTCCAAGTTCCTTTTCTGCGCCCATCTCGGCTGGCAGCCCATGGCAATCCCAACCAAATCTACGTTCGACTCGTTTTTGCCGCATTGTTTGATATCTTGCGAATGCGTCCTTTATGAAACCAGTGAGTAAATGCCCATAATGGGGAAGTCCATTTGCAAACGGAGGTCCATCGTAAAAGACAAAACAATTATCCTTGGAACGCTCCTCAACTGACTGCTCAAAAACTTTATTTTCTTGCCAAAATTTTATGACTTCCTTTTCTAGCAATGAAAAATCAGGACTACTTACTGTATCAGGATAATGCTTTGACTTTGTATTCATTTTAACTGGGTAAATCAAAAAGATATAGAGCTTTCTGGAAAATTACAAACTCAAAAAAACTATCTCTATAAGTATTAATTTACTAATAGACATTGACATCACTATACAAGACATTAATATATATATATTAATTTAAATTTAAGGAATGCCTAAAAGTAATAATAACAAAAGTTGGCCTCATCAGGAATTCCACGACGCTAACAAAAGCAATAGTAAAAATAATCTTATTTGGGATTCACGTTCTTATGAATACAATAACATTGGAGAGATTGAGAAAGTAAATTATAGTGGGGATCAGGAGCATATGACAGTAGAGCTACTCTTACAGCTCACACCCCAATAAACTATTTTGCCGAGCTTTCAATACCTTCACATTTACTATTCTATCTCTGTATTTACCTTCAGGATCATCAATGCATACTGATTGCATATACGGACTTTTACCAATAATTTGGTTTTGGTGTTTGCCTTCTTTACCGCTAAATAGAACAGGAATAGTTTTGCCTACCATACTTTGGTTAAACTCGAGTTGTTGTTCACTAATTAATTTCTGTAAACGAAGAAGACGTTCTGTTTTAACTTCTTCTGGCACTTGATCTTTTCTTTCCGCCCCCGGCGTGCCTGGTCTTGGGCTGTATTTAAAACTATAAGCCTGAGCGTATTTTACCTTTTCCACTAACTTCATAGTTTCCTCGAAGTCTTTCTCAGTTTCTCCAGGAAAACCAACGATAAAATCAGAAGAAAATTCTATTTCAGGTTTCAATTCGCGCAATCTGTCTATTATTTCCAAATATTCCTCTGTAGTGTGTTTCCTGTTCATTGTGCGCAATATTTTATTCGAACCTGACTGCACAGGCAGGTGAATAAATGGCATGAGTTTTGGTTCTTCTGCATGTACCAAGTAGAGAGATTCATGCATATCTCTTGGATGAGAGGTTATATAGCGTATTCTTTCTAGCTTTTCAATTTTAGCAATGTGGCTGATTAATCTTCCTAAATCCCACACTTCTCCTTCGCACTCTCCATGATAGGCATTGACGTTCTGACCAAGTAAATTGATTTCCTTCGCTCCATTTGCAACTAATTTCAGCGCTTCACGGAATATTTCATTCACTGGTCGTGAATATTCAGCTCCGCGAGTGTAGGGCACCACACAAAACGTACAAAACTTATCACAACCTTCTTGTATGGAAAGAAATGCAGAAGATCCTTGGCTATTACCGTAGCATTCGTCTGACAATTTATCAAACTTTGCGACCTCGGGAAAATCAGTGTTTATCACATGACCTTTACTTCTGCTTGCTTTGACTATCAGTTCTGGCAAGGTAGCAATGCTCTGTGGACCAACAACGATGTCCACAAATGGAGCTCTTCTAAATACTTCTTCCCCTTCCGCTTGTGCTACACATCCAGCTACCACTATGGTAGTATCTTTATTTTTTTGTGATGAGCGAATCTTTCCAAGCTCCGAATAAAGCTTTTCTGCTGCTTTCTCCCTAATATGACAGGTGTTGAGTATTACCAAGTCGGCTTTTTCTGCATCACTAACAACGTTGAACCCCAGAGGCTTAATTATATTCTCCATTAAAACGGAGTCATAAACATTCATCTGACAGCCGTAAGTCTTGATATATAGGCCTTTCATACTTTTTTGTAAATTAGACAGTGTATTATTTAAGCAGCTTAATTCCCTTTTGAAGAAAAGCATCCACTAACTTTTTCAACTATAGGTGATATAATATGCTCACTAACTTTTTCAACTATTGGGTTGATAACGTATTCTGTTGCAAGAATCCCTGCAATAAATGCTAAGACCCCTATCACTGCACCTGTTAAAGCTGCAGATCCAGCTCCAATCATTGCACCTGGAAAAATAGCAGATGCAGCCGCAGCAAGACCAGCTCCGATTGCAACACTTGCAAGTGCTATAGATCCAATAAAAGTGATTTTAAGATCTTCTTTCTTAGTAGGATCTTTTTTGTTAATAAGGGAAAAAACTACTAACAGCACTGGAGCTATGGAACCAACAATTCCTCCCATTACTAAAGGTGATAAAGCTGTAAAACTCAACCCCAAACCTATAAGTGCCCCTA
>NZ_JAAXCS010000043.1:0-10177 GCF_013309895.1 Wolbachia endosymbiont of Atemnus politus
TTGTAGATGTTAGTACGTAGTAGATGGGTAGTTTATTTAATTAAAAAACTGGACTTGGGTAAGTGAAAGTTCTGTGGTGTTACACAGCAGTCTAGTTTTACTTCAACATGCATCATACTTTTTATCATCATATGCCCGAGATCGGGCTGCAGTAGGCGCCGGTTCGGTCCCATGACCCCATCTCCCTTGAGACGTTGGTCTCGTAAATGATTTCTAAAAATAATAATAATATTTTTATATCATCATACAACTCACTGGCCATTTCTGGTAATCTAACGTTTTGATAGGAAAGTTAGGCCAAAATGTAACAGATTGCGCCTATTTGGGCGCTTAAAAAGATTAAAAAACGCCAACTGATAAAATGATAGTAAATAACTAGCTACCATAGGGTTTCATTTGTCATTTTTTCTGTTTAGTAAATTTCTTAACGTTTATAATTGAGACTGATCCCCCTGTGGTCTGGGGGTAGAATAGGACCATCGTATCCTCTGCGTGTCGTAAAAGGCGACTAAAAGAGGGGGGTGGTGTCAGGAAGGGCATCCGGCCATTAAAAACCCCTAACTTTGCTCCATCTAAGTCCCCATGGATAAGTTTTATCCTGGGGCAAACAGCTAACCTGGGCTTGCCTGGATAAAGGCTGTATAAAGGATGTTGTTGTTGTTGTTGTTGTTGTATATATATATATATATATATACTTGTATATAGATTTCTCACATGGACCTCTCAAAGGTCTACGAGAGTGTACTACGGAGGTACAAATAAATAATGTTTTATGTTTAATGCTTAATTGCATGCAGGTCAACAATACAAAAAGAGATTTATATTTACCCTGTAAGTCTACCCACTGCTTGATTGCACCAATATAGTTACCTAAGTGTAGTACACCACTTGGTTGAATGCCTGAAAAGACAATGTTTGTCATTATTTACCTCATGTATTTTGCTAATTGTTTCCGCAATCAGCAGATTTCTTGGAAATAATAACCATTGCCGGACGGAGTAACCTACTTTTAATTTGTAAGACCTCTACAATAGTGCCAACTTCTTTTTCATTATCGTCTCTCTCTACAACAGCTTGATGTAAATTACTATTAAAGGGTTCTTCTTCTTATTCTCCGATTGGGTCTATTTCTTCTATCCCGTTTTTTTTAGATCATTCATAATTTTCTGATGAGCTACCTTGATTCCCTCATGCACAGGATCATCATCTTTTAAATTTTCCATTACTTTTTTTAAATTATCGCACGAATCGATCATATCACGTGCAAATTTTGTAACTGCATAGTCAACCGCATCGCTAATTTGCTTTTGCATTATACGTTTAATGTTCTCATTATCCGAAACAGCAAGACGCAAATGATCCTCAAGCTGAGCAGCACGCTCTTTTAACACATTGAGATTTTCTTTCAAATCATCAGTTTTCTTGCTATCATCTCGCTGATATTCGCTTTTGTGCTTATTTACCATATCGGTAAACTTCTTCCATTATTTCCTTGCTACTATCTGACATATCATTACCATTAAGAATCTAATAAATATATAGCAATTAATCTGAAAATATCAAGAACTAGTAATTTCTACGCTTGCATTTAAAAAGTCAATTAAAGCAGTTTTGTAAGGAGAATCAGTAAAAGTACTGATATTATTTTGCGCCATGTTAACGTAGTGCCTTGCTTTTTCTATGGAAAGCTCGATGACATTATGGTGATTAATATAGTATAATGCTTGATCAAAATCGCGTTCAGTTGAAGAAAAACATTTTTCCCAAAATATTCGTTACACTGGATTGCCTTTTTCATATGCTATAATAGCAGGTAAAGTTTACTTGCCCTCGAAAAAGTCTTTCCCTACTTGCTTTCCAGAAATACTTTGGTCAGCAGTATAATCGAGCATGTCATCAACAATTCAAATGCTATACCAAAATTAAAACCAAAATTCTTTATTTTCTCTGTTTCATCACTTGTTATACCAAATATTACAGATGCAGCTTCACAGCACGCATAAAATAAAGATGCTGTTTTTTTCTCAATGATATCAAAGTATTTTTTTCTAATAGTGTGAGGGTCAAAGCGAGCTGCCATCTGCTTTATTTCGCCCTTCACAAGTGAATGTGATGCTCCAGATAAAATGGAGAGAATGCTTAAATTTTCACATTCTATGAGCCATCTAAATGCCAAAGTCAATAATAGATCACCGACTAAAATGCTTGATTTATTCCCCCAAATTGTATTTGCCGTCTTAACTCCATGGAGTATTTCACTTTCATCGAGCACATCATTGTGAAGTAAAGTGGCATTGTGTATAAATTCTAACGATGCAGCAACTTTGATCCTACCCTCTCTAGTACAGTTTAGCATTTTACATATAATAAAGACGAGCTTAGGCCTCATCATTTTTCCACCTGACTTAACAAGATGAGATATAATATCAGTAGCAAGTTTGATATCTTCATCATTGACGCTACTGAAGATAAAATCCTTCATAGAGCTGACAAATCAGAAGATACGATATCGTCTAGTATCATTATTTGTTAACAGCATTAAAGAGACTTATATCTTTTGTTCTTTTACTTTTTCTTTTTTCTGTTTTCCTTGGTTTTTCTGGGTTTTTCTGGTTTTCTTTGGTAAAGCTACAACTCTTTTTTGATGAACCATAGCACTCTTTCAGTTGCTTGCGCACCTACACTTAGCCAATACTTTAACGTATCAGCTTTTATCACAACACGATTTTTATTGTCTTTTGGCAACATTGGATCTTACTGCCCTATTCACTCGATAAAACGTCCATCTCTTTGTGCTTGCGAATTAGCTACAACTATCCTGTAAAAAGGGCGTTTCTTTTTACCAAATCTTGCCAACCTTATTTAGAATGCCAAGTTAACCTTATTTATACATTAGTTACAATTTTATATAATAAGCAGTTTAAGTCAAATGAATTTTAATATAACTACTGACCCTACCCAGAAAAAGTAGAGAGAAAGGAGTTTTTTGAGTAAGGTCATACCTAATAACTTGGTTTATTTTTTGATCTTTTAAGTCATTCTTTCTTTAATATAGAACTTATCTCCACCACACTTTTATTAATGTTATCATTGATTATTATATAATCATATTTATCTCGTTTGCTTATCTCCTTTTGAGCTTCGGCCAATCTGCGTTCTATTTCACTTGCACTGTCACTATTACGCTTTTGCAAACGCAACCTAAGCTCCTCCATTGAAGGGGCATTATAAAAATACTCACAACCTTTTCCCTCATAAGCTTAAATAAATGAAATTCTCCTTGCCAATCTATACTCAGTAAAACGTTTATTCCACTTTTCAGATTTTGGTCTATAAAATCCCTTGAAAAACCATAGGAATTCTCAAAAACATTGGCGTGCTCAACCATTTGACCAGCTTCGCATAATTCATGAAATCTTTCCTCGGTAACGAAAAAATAGTCTTTTCTATTTACTTCACCGAGGCGAGGTTTACGTGTAGTCACAGAAACAGACCTAACTAGATCAGTTGAGTGCTCAAGTAATCTCTCTAATATAGTAGTTTTTCCAGCCCTAGAAGGAGAAGATAGAACCAATAATACACCCTCATTTTTTGTAGTCATTTTTCTTTTCTAAGTAAACAGGGTTTCTCATTTAATCAGGCTTTGAATTTTCCAATATAGCGTTTTTCAAATCAGATTTTAAAAAGCTAGAATGGTTTAAGTTAGAATTTAATAAATTGGTATCAATAAGAGAAGAATTATCAAAAACAGCGTAGCGCAATCAGTTTTTTCAAGGTTTGCCTTATTCAAATTAACATTAACAAACTTTGTTCTATTTAACATTGAACCAGAAAAATCAGCATTCTCTAGATTCATGTCCTTAAATTCAAAGTAAGCATAATTTACATCAAATCTTTTATCCCGCGATATCTCTTCTTGCAAATCTTTAATTGAGTTTATAGCGGTTTCTAAACCTGTAAACCTTTCCTGTCCTTCATTGCAATCAAAAGTGAATGGTTAAACTTACAATCTGTTAAGTCAGCATCAACAACCGAATCTTTATATACGCTTGAAGAATAAAAAGTGTTTTACTAATTGCTGAATTACTGAAATTGCTGAGAAAAAAGCCCATTTTCTCAAAGGTATTATCGTGGAGCAAAGATGATTCGAAGTTGCTTTCAACAAAATTCGAATTAGTTACTTTTAGATTAGACCAGCTTGAGTTATCCGCTACTAAATTAAAAAACGTCGAACTTTCTATTTCACTAGAGTCAATACTATGTTGAGAAAGCCTGCTATTATAAACTTGAGAGTCTTGTACTTTTACCTTATACATTGAAGCTGCAGAAAGGTCTGTATCTTCTATCTTTGTAGAGGTAAATAACGAATAGTCAAAAAACGAGCCACCCATGTTAGAATTTGTAACTTTAGTATTATCAAATTTTCCATGGCGAATGTCAGAGTCAGAAACATCAACTTGATACAGTTCGCTAGAACTAAAATCAATATTAGATAAATTAGCATCGTGAAAACTTACTTCAGAAGCATATGAATGTTTTACCTTAGAACCATTCAATATAGATTGAACAAAACTTGAATTATCACTGCTCACATAAGAGATTTGCGTGTTGCTTAAATTAGCTCTATTGAAGTTACTGTCTATTATAGCAGAAGAATTAAGACAAACATTAGAAAGATTGCTACAAGGGTGCTCCTCTGCACAACAGTATTGTTTATTTTACTATCGCTAAAATTTATATAACTAATATTCGAGTTTAACAAGCTAGAAAGATTCATTTTCACATCTGAAAAATTAGTATGTAAACCAGTCGTATTGTGCATTCTCACTTTTTTGAAATCAGAGCTTATAAACTCAGTATAACTAATATCAGACATTAAATATTATATCTGTCAAATTTGCGGAATCAAATTTTGCAAAACCCAAGTTTGTACCTTCTATTCTTATACCTTGTAGATTAGCATTAGAAAAATTATTTCCACGTAAATCAGAATTGATAAAGGACACACCTGATAAGTCACTATGAGAAAAACTAGCTCCAATTAGACTAACTCCATTTAAAATAGATCCATTGAGATATAATCGACTAAAATCAGCTCTAACCAGGGCCAAAACCTTTTCCAAAATCTTCTGGCATCCTTCTTTGTAGCATTTTACTAGAAATTTAGTAAAACTTTCTTTACTATAAGATACATATTTTACCTTTTGTAAAGTATCCAAAAAGATCACTTATCAGATCTTTTTTATCAGTTACGTCATTCCCGTAACACAAATGACCAACTAAAATCAAGATAAAAAATTTAATCATATTTTTCCTTGCACTGCGCCACTCATTATTATCTTTTGTCTTCATGGCCCAATTGTACATTTCTAGACTTTCTTTGTTGTCTATTCTCTTATGCTCTAAATGACGTGGTATCATTTCAGCAATCGCATTTACCATATCAACTCGAACTCTTTCGATCGCCATATCAATAGGAGATTGAAGACTATTATTAACCACTTTAGGATCAGCACCTTGTAATAAGAGAAAGCGTACTATATCTACCTCATCTTTCTTAACTGCGTAAATTAGAGGGGCATCCCCAAATTTATTTCTAAACTTTAGTACCTCTTGAATTGTTAATCCAAACTTTTCCAACTTACTTATTATCCCCTCAAACAAACCAAGTTGTTCTTTTTAATACAATAAAAAATCTGCTTACTGTAGTCCTCAACAAATACGGTTGTTGGAAGATGCTCATTAAGATTATCATATTGTCGTTTATATATTGACTTGCTTCGTGCATTTTTTATGATGCCATTCTTTTATTGATTTCCTGTTTAACTTTGTCTATTTTGTAAATTCCCCCTTTCTTCTTGCTTGCCTTTTTCATCTTTTTTAGTGATAGGATTTTTTCCCTCAGCTAATTTTTTCACTTCTTCTTTTCCAACTTGACCCTCTATCTTTTTCTCCTAACAGTTTATCTGTATTATTTTCTGAAGGCTTATTCTTCTCTACATCAATCTTTTTATCAACTTGTAGATCTTTTAGTGGGTTAGCCATATCCTTACTCAAACCAGGACTTAAAGGCTCTATTTTCAAATCTTTACCCACTTCCTTACTTGTTACACTTGGCAAACTTGGAGTTTTACTTTCTTTCAGCAGATTATTGCCAATACCTTCACCGCTTTTTTCACCGCTACTTATAACTTTTCCACTTTTTCTCATTGGATTGTAGTTCTTCTTTATCGGTTGCTTTCTCAGTATTGGTATCTTGTGTTTTTTCAGTATTCAACTTATCCACATCGCTTTTGGAAGGTTCCGGTTTATTTACTTGGACTATGTTCTTCGGCAAATCTTGTTTTAGATTTCTCCTTATACCTACATCTTTATGTATAGAATTAATTAATCGATCTGCGTTAGTTTTTTTTTCTTCAAATTGCTCTGCGGCAAATAGGTTTGGTTATCCAAACACGACAAATAACAATGTAAAGTATAAAATACTCCTCATAATAAATAGCCCGAGTATATAAGATGATACTATAATCAAATAATTAATCTATAGTAAAAGATAAGCATGAGAAGCAAAGAGCGATTAAGAACTTCTGCAGGGACACATAGAAAAATATGAGAATTCATTTGATTCTATAAACGCCACAAAAAAACCCTATGAAGCTAGGCACACGCAACGTGCCTAGCTAAGGTAAAGATAACGGTTGTTTTATACTATATCAAAATTACCTTCTATGTACTAAATAAGACTTGATCTGACACTTTAAAAAAGTAAGCTAGAAATAATAAAAAAAAAGGAGCGTTAGATCAAGTCCTATCTAATACAGTTAATTCTTGTCTTTTAGATCAAGTATTGTCTTTTCAAATTCTGCACTCACCACTATTTATAACTTATTGTCACACAATATTGATCGTTTTTAAAAAGCAATCTAACATTTTTTATTCCTTGATTGCGACGCTTTGAGGCAGCTGACTTAGCAGTCTGAGCATTTACAAAAAATTCGACATATCCCTTGCTTTCTGCACTGTCTTGTTTTGGGTGACGATTTTGCATTTCTCTTTCATACTGCCTTTTATATTGAGGAGTTTTTGTATTAATTGTTCTGATATTTTCCTTAAATACCGAACTTTTACTCTTGCAAGTCCAGATTTATGAAGTCCTAAAACTTTTGCTGCCTTTTCTGATAAGTCTATTATTCTGCCTTCAACAAACGGTCCTCTATCGTTGACTCTTATAACAAGCTTTCTTCCGTTTTCTAAGTTAATGACAAGAACAAAGCAGGGTAGAGGTAAAGTCATATGCGCTGCAGAAATTAAGTAACGGTTAAACACCTCACCGTTTGCTGTAATTGTGCCATGGTCTTCTATTCCATACCAAGACGCTATTCCTTTTTCCTAGTAATGGTTATAATGTTTTGGATGATAGATTATACCATTTATTGTGTAGCTATTGCCAATTTTGTAATGACCTGTAGTATCATTACACCTGTTGAGAAGACTGCAACTACTTACCAAAACAAATATTAGGCACAGAAAGGTTAGATTTTTTATCATTGTATTCAGTGAAAGGGTTCGATACCATGAGGATTTTAAATTATACTATAATAAATTTAGTAATAAATAAACGTCTACTGCTAAATATGAACAATACTCGAAAAGAAACAATACACATAATTGGTATAGGTGGAATTGGAATGAGCGAAATTGCTGAAATTCTTCACAATTCCAATAATAAAGTTCAAGGTAGTGATGCGCAATCAAACAACAATGTAGATAGGTTACAAAAGCTAGGTATAGAGGTCTATATTGGTCACAATGCCAATAATATCAGGCAAGCCCAAGTGGTCGTGTATTCTTCTGCAATAAAATCCAATAATGTGGAGTTAGTTGCAGCAAGGGTATAATAATATAACCATTTTGCATAGATCAGACATACTTGCCGAAATTATGAAAGATAAATATGTAATAGCGGTTTCAGGTTCAAGTGGAAAGACGACAACAACAGCCATGATTGCATCAATTTTGATCATTCTGGTACTGATGCAACTGTAATTGTGGGAGGGATACTAAATTCATTCCAGGGTAATTCAAAACTTGGCAAGGGTGACATTTTTTTGGTCGAGGCTGATGAGTCTGATGGAACTATGCTAAAAATCCCTGCAAATATTGCTGCCATACCGAGTATCAACGACGATCACATAGATCATTACGGTGCATTTGACGATATCAAAAATGCATTTTCTCAATCTATAAGCAGAGCAGACTTTGCAATTCTGCCTAATTCGGTAGGCATCAATTGTAATGCAGGTAATTCTATAACGTTTGGGTTTGAAGATGTGTCATCTTATGTTATCCAATCCTCCTTTGCCCCAGTGCCACCTCCTGTCATCCCAGTGCGTGATACTGGGATCTAGAAAAAAAAATCAGCGTTACACTCCGCAAAAGTGAATAACGTTAGAGCTGCAAACATCAAACAACACAATAACAGCATAGAATTCGACGTGTTGAATGACAATAACCACAGAATAAAGAATGTAGTACTATCAAATACAATAGGAATACATAAAGTCAGCAACGCCATGACTGCAATATCGGTTGCAGTAAAACTTGGAATTGACGATGCAGACATTAAAAAGACCTTTTGGAGTTTAAAGGAGTAGCACGAAGATTTTCTTTAATTGCCTATGTTAAAAGTGTTAAGTTAATTGAGGATTATGCTCATCATCCAAATGAAATACAGGCAAACCTGGCAGCACCACGTTCGATTGCTCAAGGGAAGGTAATAGGAATCATCGAACCGCTCCGTTTTGCTCGCATTTGTAATTTTTTTAATGAGTTCGTACAAGTCTTTATGATGTTTGACCATGTAGTCCTTACATCTTTTCATCCCCCGGAAGATAAGCCTATTCCTGGTTGCAGGATTGATGATATACAAAAAGCTTTGATCAGCAATGGGTTTAGTAACGTAAAGACTATGAATGATGCCTTACTCATTTCACATTTTATTAGTAATTCAACAAATCCCGGCGATGTGATACTATTTATTGGTGCTGGTGGTAATATAGCTAAGTTGGCTAGAGAAACTGTAGTATTTATGTCAAGAGTGGAGGTTTAATATGATAAAAAAGATAATTAACAATGTATTAGCAAGAAAAATTTTAGACAGCAGAGGTTACCCAACCGTTGAAGTTGAAATTGAACTCTGTGATGGAGCAACAGGTAGAGAATCTGTGCCTTCCGGAGCTTCAACTGGTAAATTAGAAGCTTTAGAATTGAGAGATCAAGACGAAAAGAGATATTGAGGTAAAGGAGTGCTGAAAGCCATTCAAGCTGTAAACGGAGTGATAGCAAATGAGATTATTGGCATCGATGCAGCAGACCAAAGTACAATTGATAAGACGTTGATTGAATTATATGGAACAAAAAATAAATCTATGCTTGGAGCAAATGCAACTTTAGGTGTATCTCTTGCAGTTGCAAAAGTAGAAACAAGCAGCTTCAAAATACTGCTATATAGATATTTAGGAGGCGAATAGGCAAATGTTATGCCGGTTCCACTCATCAACAAATTTAATGGTAAAGTACACGCAGACAATAGACTCGATTTTCAAGAATTTATGATTCTTCCTGTTGAAGCTGAATCTTTCAGTGAAGAGAACAGAATGTCTGCAGAAGTGTTTCATAACTTGAGCAATATTCTAAAGAGAAAGGGTTACAGCACAAACGTAGGAGATGAAGGTGGTTTTGCGCCAAACATTGAAAGCATCGAAGAAGCTCTTAATCTGATAATTCAGGCTGTAGAGTCTGCCGGTTATTCAATACAAAATCATTTTGCACTGGGTCTTGATGCTGATTCATCTATTTTTTATGAAGATGGATATTACAAAATTGAAAATAGAGAGCTTACTACAGAGGAATTGGTTGAGTATACTGTTTTGATTTATTAAATTTAATATTAGTTTAATTATTGGATTTAAATATGAAATACCTTTTAAATAATAAATATCGTTTAAATAATATATGTTTAAATATATTTAGTTTGTTTATTAAATATTACATATTGTTTAAATATTCTATTTATTTAACGACTCAACAAAATCATTACTAAATATATAAACATAAGAAGAATAATGATGATAATCGATTTGATTTTTCTTTTTGATATATATAATTAATTGATATA
>NZ_JAAXCS010000044.1:0-9952 GCF_013309895.1 Wolbachia endosymbiont of Atemnus politus
TTTAAGTATAATCTGTTGAGATTTACATGAACTTTACAGATGAAAGAAAAAGAAGAGCAATTTAGTTTTACATCAGAAAACCTCAAGAAAGCAAAAATGTTTATAGAGATGTATCCAAAAGGTAAAGAAGGCAGTGCTGTTATTCCTTTACTACATCTGGTTCAAGAACAATGTGGATGGGTTCCTGAGTTTGCCATGCCCTACGTTGCTGATATGCTGCATATTCCACATATTCGCGTATTCGAAGTGGAAAATGTTTACACACACCATTTATAATTTAAAACCAGTGGGTAAATATCTGATACAAGTTTGCAGAACAACTCCTTGCTGGTTATGCAGTGGCAAAGAAGTTTTAAATACCTTTAAAAAGAAACTTGGGATCAATATAGGTGAGACTACCAAAGATAATCTGTTTACTTTAAAAGAAGTTGAATGTCTTGGTGCGTGCGTTAATGCTCCTGTTGTACAGATTAATGACAATTTTTATGAAAATATTACTCCCGAAAAAGTAGAAAATATCATAGCAGAGCTTTCAAAAAAAATAGATGAAAGAGTTCTCATTTAGGATAACCAAACAATCAGGTTCTGCAAGAGTCGGCACAATTAAAACTCCAAATGGAAGCATAGAAACACCAGCATTTATATTTTGTGCAACCAAAGCTGCAATTAAAGCCGCGGATATTGAGAGAATCGGTGAAGCTGGTACTCAAATAATACTTTCCAATACCTATAAGAAGAACTTGAATAAAGAATCGCGAGGGCGGTTCTAAACGTGTAAATGAAGTGAGAAAAATAGTGAAGGGGTAAATTACTGAAGAATGATATGATATTGTAAAATTGGGAAATGGTAGTAGGCAATCGGAGGAGGTAGGATGGGGGAATCAAGTTAGGGCAAATATGGACAGGCAGACAAGGAAGGAAAGCTTAGTTGGCTCCAATGTTCGTCTCGGGTAAAGAGGAGAGGGAAGGTCGGTCGGGCCGAATCAAAGAAAGTAAATAAAGAAGAGAATAGGAAGTAGGGGGTCTGGGTTCCACTGTATTCTTAGGGCGGCAGATGAAAGCCATGGAGGATTGACAGGAGGGGACAGCAGTGCCAAGCGGGCGGGATTATATTGGGGTGTTTACAAGGCAGGTCAGAGTGATATCAATTTTTAGATGGAATGGTTCTAGCTGTGGATGAAATTTAGGGTTTTGAAGTTTTTAAAAAAAATTTAATTTTTTTTAATTTTTCTAAAATTTTTTAAAGTTTTAAAATTTTAATTCCTATTAAACATTGTAGCTTACTGATTCTGGTGGATACCAGATATTTAGCTTGGGACACGGATCAGTTTCAGAAGAAATAAAAGTAATAAGAAAGAAACAAAAAACTCTGATCAAAATTAATGAGGATGGGGCAATTTTTCGTTCTTACATCAATGGTAAAACTTATTGTTTAACTCCTGAAAAATCTATACAAATTCAGCAAAAATTAGGTGCAGATTTAATCCTAGTTTTAGATGAATGTATCCCGTTTTTCATGTAAGCAGAGAATATACACAAAAATCAATGCTCATGAGCCACAGGTGGGCTGAACGTTCTTTAAATGAACTTGAAAAAAGTAATGATGGCAAACAAGCGCTGTATAGAATTAGCCAAGGTGGAATATATCAAGATCTGCGTAAAGAAAGCTGTGGTTTTATCACTGACTTACCATTTTACGGTCAAGCAATAGGCGGGTCACTTGGTCAGAGTAAGGATCAGATGTATGATGTAGTTTCTTTTACTATGGAGCACTTAAAAAGATAGGCCTACTCATTTGCTTGGTATCGGTGGAATTGTGGATATCTTTCGCGCAGTGGAATTTGGAATTGACACGTTTGATTGCGTGCATCCAACTCGCCTGGCAAGACATGGTGGCGCGCTTGTTAAAGTGAAAAATAGAAACTCTATTGCTTCAAAGTGCAAGGAGCATATTAATTTACGAAATCAACAATTTGAGCTGGACAATTGAAAGTGACTGTTTGTGTTTTGCCTGCAGAAAACATTCGAGAGCTTATATACACCATTTATTGAAAGCTAAAGAGCTGCTAGCCTACACTCTCATTACCATTCACAATGTTTTCTTCATGAATAAGCTGATGGAATCAATAAGACAGGCAATATTAGATGATAGGTTAGATCAGGAAAAGAGTAACTGGGTTAGTGAAATGTTGTGACCTTATCTCTTCTTAAGTCTTCTCCTTACACTATTAGCTTTTCTTTCTTAATCATCTTTTTATTAATTTTAAAAGCATTCTAGTAAATAATTAACCGATTAGTGTTAGCCTTTATTCTTAATTGGTAAAAATTATAAGGTGAAAATATGGCTAAAGAAAATAATGCTCCATTAATATTCGATTTTGATAACACTATCACTGAAGAGCACATGCATAGTTATTTCAGGAACAAATGGAAATATGATTTGAATTCTACTACCGAAACTGCAGTCACGGATGCTGATATAAGAAATTTCCTCAAGAATACAGACGGAATAAAAAAATGAAGCGGAGCTGCAATCTGTACTGCAATCTGCGCTTTCAAGCGGAATGGAAGTTAACATTGCATCATACACAGAATATCCAAATGCTGTGAAAAGGGTTGTAGAAAATCATCTGGACTTATCTAAAAAGCAAGCAGGCGGTATTTCTGTATTTGGTGGATTTCCAGCAGATTATGATCCCCAGTTGTCAGGGCAAGGTATTAGAGAGCAACAAAGTCAAGTTGGAAAGAATTTACACATCTGTAAGGCAATTGTGGAGTATATGAATAAACACAATGGTGGGTTACCAAAAACTGTTATGTTGGTTGATGATGATGAAAAAATATTGAGAAGGTTAATGAGTTTGTTGAATCAATGAGCAAAAGAGAGAAATGGCGTAAAAAAAATGGGCTGAGTATTGAAGATATACAAAAATCAAGTTTGAAGGTGTGCAAGTACCTAAAGAGGATAAAAATGTTGATTACCTAGAGGAAGTGCGAGAATTTATTAATGCTAATTCAATAAAAGAATCAATCTATGAAAGCTCAAGGAAAGACGAATCACTATATGCTACAATCAATAAAAATACTTTTTCTTTACAGAAAGAAATGGAGACAATTAAATCTGTTCTTATTAACAATGGTCATAAATTAAAGAAAGAAGTACATAATGTTCAAGACCTATTTAAAGAGGAAGTAATAAGGACACTTAAAGAGCAAGGCTATGGTGCAAGTAGTAAGGAGAGAAAAGAAATTATTGTCAAAAGGAGTAAGCCAATAGATATTCAGAAGGTCCAGGAAATAATCAAAGATGCTTCAGATCGAGCAATAGAGGGATTTAAGGTATTAAAAATAGTACCGGAAGAAAGTACATACCGAAATCTTCAAGATATTCAGAATGCATTAAAAGTACAAGCAGGACCTGTACATCAATCATCATTTCCTCGAAAAAGGAAATCAAGTGATGGCATGGGTGTTGATAATAAAAAACAAGATATTAAGGACATACCATCATCTGAAACACAAGCAAAACCAACACACTCAAAACGTCATGCAATGATGCTTGACACTCAGCAAGTAGAATCTATACTTCAGGAGGCTAAAGAGCAACCACTAGTTAAAAAATACGCATATACGCAACACCTTTCCTTATTGAGGGAAATCCACACGTTTGAACTTTTTTTTCAAGATAGGGAAACAATGAAGGCTGTGAGCAATTTATTTATGAAGGAAGTAGTAACAAAACTCAAAGAACAAGGCTATGCAGTGAGTAGTGAACAGGGGGATAATGAAATTACTGTTAGTAGTAATGAATTAATATATGCTTCAAAGATAAACAAAGATGTTATTATCAAGTCTTTAGAGCAAGTAATGGAGAATAAAGAAAAAATTCAAGGTCTTGAAAAGCTTCATAAAGGTAACCAGTTAGAGCGAGAGATATCAAAGTTATTGAACGCTGATGTGCAAAAGGAAAATATACACTCAAATTCTGTGAGCAAAAAGCCACTTGCACCACCATCGCCTACTAAAAAAAGAAATCAGATAGTGATATACCAACTGATGACGAGAATAAAAAACCAGCATACACTGAGACTATCTCCTTAGCGCAAGAATTTAAAGCAATAAAAACTTTTTTAAAGATTGTGCTCAAAAAATAATAGATGCTATCTGCAATTTATTTAAAAGAGAAGTGGCAACAAAAATTGGAGAGCAGGGCTACAATGTGAGTAGTAAACAAGGAAGTAGTGAAATTACTATCGAAGGAAGTAAGCCAATAGATGCTCAAAAAATAAAAAACCTATACTATTGACGCCCTAGATCAAATTATAAAAAAGAAGGAGGAGATCAAAGATCTTGGAAACAATTATAAAGGTGACCAGCTAGAGCAAGAGATCTCGAAATTATTAAACGCTGATCGGCAAGAGGAAAATATAAACTCAAATTCTGTAGGAGGAAACTATGAAGAGCCTACGCATCAAACTCGTGAAGAGGCATTGCTCTCTCATCAGAAAATAAGAGGAAAATACAATAATGGAGAATCTACGCATCAGACTCGTGAATAGGCATTAAGAGGTGACTCACAAAAGAAAAATGCAAATTTAAGCAGAAGGCCGTTACCACCAGTACCTCCTAATAGCCGCATAGAAGAAGTGAGAGCGGAAGGTAAAACTAAAGCTATTGAAAAATAGTTGATGCACATTGTTTCAATCGTAACATGTGTTAAAATTTACGTATGATCAAATTAGAGAAACTCTTCTAGGTTAAGTTATATAAAAGAATAGGAGTACAACACACACACACACACACACACTGTCCTCCTATTCAGCTTATGCCATACAGATCTGTATATGTATAAAACTAATTTACTAAAAAAGTGGCAGTTTTTCTATGACTTGGGTATAATTCTAGCTTTACCTAAGTAAAAAGATGAATTACTTAATGGACCGTACCTTTCCTTACCATTTTTTATTACTGAAAATTATTTCTTGATTACTGCACTGATTCCGTTTTTGGGCGCAGTATTTTTTTTTTACTGGCAAATGGCCTAGTGTAAGCAATGGTGTTACTGTTGCTTCTTCTGTGCTTTTCTTTATGTATGTATACATATGTACCTCATATTGGGTGCTTAATGATACTTCTCACTTTATCCTCATGGATTTTGGCAACAATTGCATATTAGTTTAAAACTAGAGTCTACTGGGGTAGTATTTAGTTTGTTAATATCATTTTTATGGATACTAACCAGTGTATATGCAGTGTGTTATATGAAGAATAACTATCCTGATCGTGATCACTCAAGTTTCTTGTGTTTTCTTTCAGTATCGATCAGCTGTACAATGTTTATTGCTTTTTCTGGCGATTTGCTTACTACATTCGTCTTTTCTAAACTTTTGACTATCAGTACTTACCCTCTCGTTACCTATAATGCAACAAATGAGTCAATGATAGCCGGACGTTATTACTTTGATGTGCTGTTTTTTTCTTCCTTGGTACTATTTTTTTCAGTTCTCGGTTTCTTATACAGTAAATTTAATACTTTGGACTTCGTAAGCGGTGGAATATTTAAATTTGACACTTCGCTCGTCACTTTCATTGCAGTGTGTTTTGCTATGCTGATTTACGGAATAGGCAAAGCTGCATTAATGCCAATGCATCTTTGGTTACCAAAAGCAATCCTGTGAGCGCGATGCTACATGCTGTTGCTGTTGGTGTTGTGAAATCCGGGGTTTTCATCATTATAAAAATCATATTATACACTTTTGGCACCGATAATCTGCAACGCTTTGCGCAACAAAGTTGGTTTGCTGGAGGATGGCTGCCTTATGCTGCAGGATTTACCATCATTGTTGCTTCACTGATTGCACTCAAGCAGAAAGAATTGAAAAAAATGCTCGCCTACTCTACCGTTTCCCAATTATCATATGTTATGACCTCAGCGCAAGAGTTGCAGTTTTTCAGTTAGTTTGTCATGCATTTGCAAAAATCACTCTATTCTTTGTTGCAGGTAGCATAATAACGAAAACAGGTGAGAAATATGTAGATAGAATTCACGGCATAGGACGAAATATGCCAATTACTATGGCAGCATTTACTATAAGTGCGTTATCTATGATCGGAGTGCCACCTGCTCCAACTTTCTGGGGTAAGTTTCTCATTTTCAGCTGTTTTTAGCTCTAGCAATGTAGCACTTTCTGTATTTGTGACTCTCTGGTGTTGATTGTAAGCACTGTTCTCAATGCTATGTACTTTTTGCCAATAATTTACAATGCTTTTTCTCAAAGCCTTCTAACATTTTTTTCGTTAAAAAGACACCTATTTTTCTGGTTTTACCACCAGTTATCACTGCGATATGTACTTTTATTATTTCTTTTAGTTACCAAGTAATATTTTAAAGTATCTCGCCTTTAAGCTTTGGCATCTAAGCTGAGATTAATTATAGAAACATTTTCTTCGTCAAAACTTATATTTTTGACTAACGTACCATCGGTAACGTTCAAAAGTTCCGGTGGAGAGATAATAGTTCAGTTATTAACCGCTCTCATTCCAACCACTCCAAGCTCTATGGCAAGCGGTACTTTTTATCACCAACTTTGAATTGCGCTGTTTGATTTTTGATCATATATTCACCATCATGCCTCATTACGCTATATCTAACCGATATTTCGTCACCACACTTTACCTGTTTTCCCACCTTGTTAGTTGAGTCATTAAAAATCATTATATTATCTACTGAGTCGGGATATCTGTCTTTTACTTCAAGTAATTTGACATGATAAGAACTAAAATTCGTTTTGTTATCATTAGTAACACTGCTTACAGTAACTATACGCACTCCTTCTTCTTTCATCCCTATTACTCCTAAACCTACCTCTTTCCAATTATCCTGATCTATTTCCAAAGTAACATTAGGGACTTAACTCGGAAGTGGTGTCGCTAGGTTATTAAATATTTTATACATTTGCAGCAGGACTTCTTGACCACATAGAGCTCTTCTGCCACTGCCTTCTGTAATTTCATAAAAGTTTATCGGATTTTCCTCTTTTTCTTGCTGTATTATTTCTTCTAAATACTTTGTCAGCCCATGATTTTCAATATAGCGGTCAAGCGCTAATTCAAGTATTGGTTTCACTAAATAATATGCTATTGTTTGCACCAAGCCATCATGCGCAGCATTTATCTCATAAAGCTTGTCCTTTTTTTTTCTGGCTTACCTTTGTTGATATGGACGGTAGTAAACACAAAAGCGTAAGTTAAAATAAAAGTTATTAATATGGAAACAAGCAATTGTAATATAATTTTCTTAGCCATCTTTCCTTACTCGATTCAATAAATCGTATAAATAATCAGTATCTCCTGAAAGCCTACTCAAATTATCCGAAACTTGTTTTAAAAGGTTGTCTATATAGTTCTCTATTTCACTTTTATTAAGTACAGACATTAAATTATTTACCTCATCTTGTTTGTAGTCTTCAACATCATCATTAGCTTGAAAGATAAGTCTTAGATTTATCCCGTAGTCATATAACACTCTACGTTGCTTATCTGTAGCATCTCCAATTATAGCACCTATTTCACATGAAGTCGCAAATAGTTTTGCAGTTTTTAATAAGTGAATTTCTTTTATTTTAGAAAAATCTGTGTCAATATCCAAAATCTGTCCTCCTACCATTCCCTTAGTTCCTATCGCTTGAGAGAGCACTTTATGATTTCACAACGCTTGTTACTATCCTCATTTAGTGAAGATAATATTTCAAAAGCGAGGGTAAACAGCGCATCCCCAGAAAGTACCGCTGTTGCTTCGTCAAAGTTCTTATGGCAACTTGGCTGACTTCTGCGAGTGTCGCTATTGTCCATACACGGCAAATCGTCATGAATCAGAGAGTAGGTGTGAACATATTCAACTGCCATAGCAGCTGATATCGCTTTCTCAGCTTCTACATAAAACACTCGTGACTAAACGTGGAAGTGTATATTTTGCCGGAGCAAGAAGCACATAACGCATAGCTGATATAAGCTTGTTTTGGCTGTCTTCAGGTAAAAAATTATCTATTTCTGCAATGAGCAGATTTTTTGTTGTTTCATCTAACATTTTTGAGTTTCCAGCATATGATACTGAAGCAGCGGGAGCGGTAAAAAAAACTTTATAATAGTTTATCAATCATAAAAAGGTATTGCAAATATGAAATTTTTTTATAACATCGAAGAATAGATTATTTTTGGTTAAAAATAAATTACAAACTAGAAAAAAGCAGTAGAGAAGACATAGAAGAAAAGGTAAGAAAGATTGTGTTAGAGCACATTAGTAAGGATGTAGAGAAGTTTAACAACTCTTCGAAGCTCTCTGAGCATGGTGCAGACAGTTTAGATGCAGTTGAAATAATCATGGCAGCAGAAGAAAAGTTTGGAATAGAAATTCCTGAGCAAGAAGCACAAAAAATGGAAACTATGGAACAAATAGTTGAGTATGTAGTAAAAAAAACAATTGTAGTGTTAAATGAGCAGAAGAGTAGTAGTTACTGGTATTGGCTTAATTACTCCACTGGCAGCAGATGTTAAAAACACTTGGCTCAAATTAATGGATGGTAAGTCTGGCATAAAGGAAATCAACAGATTTGATACTTCCGATCTTACCTGCAAAGTGGCAGGGCAAGTTCCTATGCAGCACGACAATATATAGCATTATTTTAATCCGCTAGATTATATCTCTGAAAAAGACCTAAAAAGGACAGATCGATTTATCGATTACGGCATTGCAGCTGCTATTTAGGCAGTAGAAGATTCCATGATTTTGGAAAACCAAAATATCAATCGAGAGCGCGTTGGTGTGACTATTGGCTCTGGTATAGGTGGTCTTCCATCACTTCAGGAAAATGTAATTACTATGCAGGAAAAGGGGCACAGGCGTGTCAGCACATTGTTTATTCCTGCAAGTCTAATAAATTTGATATCTGGGCATATCTCTATTAAATACGAATTTACAGGCCCAAACGATTCAGAAGTAACCGCATGTGCAACAGGTGCGCATGCAATTACAAACTCAGCAAGGGCTATAAAACTCGATGAAGCAGACGTGATGGTTGCAGGTGGAGCAGAAAGTGCACTGTGTAGGGTTAGGATTGCAGGTTTTGCATCTAGGAAGGCACTATCAACTAAGTTTAACGATAAGCCTGAGGAAGCTTCAAGACCATGGGATGAAAAACGTGATGGATTTGTTATGGGTGAAGGATCCGGTATATTAGTGCTAGAAGAATATGAACATGAAAAAAAAGAGGGGCAAAAGTATATGCCGAACTGATTGGATACGGACTAACAGGGGATGCACATCACATCACAGCGCCACATTCAGAAGGAAGGGGTGCATTTAAAGCGACGCAAATTGTCTTAAAGAGTGCACAAGTTAGTACAAACCAAATTGGATATATCAATGCACACGGTACTTCAGCCCCACTTGGGGAACCAAATCGAAGTGATAGCAATAAAACAGTTATTTGGTGACTACGCTTACAAAGTACCGGTTTCATCTACTAAATCTTCTATAGGGCATTTGCTTGGCGCTGCAGGGAGCGTAGAAGCAATATTTAGTATCCTTGCGTTAAATAATGGAATGACTCCACCAACTTTAAATTTACACAAGCATTCAGAAGGATGTGATTTAAATTTTGTCCCGTTTAAAGCAAAAGAACATAAAATCCAATATGTACTTTCCAATTCGTTTGGCTTTGGTGGCACTAACGAGTCGCTTATCTTTAGACAAGCGTAAAAGTCGAGTCTAAACTTTGATAAACCAACCAATATTAAAAAATATGCAAGAAGTTTTATAAAAACTTAACATAGTTTTATCATAAAAATATCATTTTTATATCTTGTGTAAAAGTGAGTTTCAGCGCTAGATGAATCTTTTTTAATCTGTATATATAAAAATGAATGTGTGAATGTATGTTTCGAATAGAAATCC
>NZ_JAAXCS010000045.1:0-9689 GCF_013309895.1 Wolbachia endosymbiont of Atemnus politus
TACAAAAATAAAACTTAAGATAAAGATGAATAAAGGTAAAATTATAAATATCCTCATCATCTGTGGTGTAGTTTTTTTCATATATCTCATTCACGAACCAGTTATAGACATGGTAGAAAAAGTTATAAATAAAATAAAAGGTTTCTTTTAAACTCTTCTGTCTAAGTAGCTTACGCTATAAGATTTCATGGTAGCCATAAATTTAACTGTGTTAAATTTCAATAAGTTAAAATAAATATTTATAGAAACATTGTCTTTTACAACTAGTGTATCTATAATCAAAAATTTGAGGTAAAATTGGTGCTACAGAGAAACTTTTTGATATGGTTGTTAGCATCATTATTTTATGCATACCAATATATATTGCGCATAATTCCAAATGTCGTAGTTCCTGAACTTATAGTAAAGTTTAATATAGGAGCAATAGAAATAGGACAATTTGGAGGGTTATATTATATTGGCTATGTATTAGCTCATATTCCTGTAGGTATTCTTCTAGACAGATTTGGTTTCAAAGTTGTAATACCGGCTTGCATTGTGTTAACGTCTTTAGGTGCTGTACCTTTAGTTAGTTCTAACAATTGGAATTATTCTATTGTTGGAAGAATACTTACTGGTATTGGATCCTCTGCCTCAGTACTTGGACTCTTTAAAGTAATAAGTACCTATTACCGTAGAGAAAAATTTGCTGTAATGTTTAGCATATCGGCTATTATTGGTATCTCAGGTGGTGTATTTGCCACTAAACCGTTACATGTTTTATTTGATAGGTTTGGGTGGGATTATGTGCTTATTGCATTTGTAATGCTTGGACTGTTGCTTGCTTTAGCTACTTTTGTATCTACATCTAAAGTTGATACCTCAGACAAAATAAATATCAAAAATTTAAGCAAGATTGTGTTCAATAAGGATATTTTACTGGTAAGTTTATTTGGCGGTTTTATGATTGGGCCATTAGAAGGCTTTGCGGATGTGTGGTCTGCAACATTCTTGCATGAGATGTACGCTATAGATAAGCACATTGCGTATAGTGTTTCAAAATGGATATTAATAGGCTTTGGTCTTGGAGTTTTATTACTTCCTCATGTATTAACAAAGTACCCAACTAGACATTATGAGATAATAATTTCTTGTGCTATGACTATGATAATTGTGTTCTTATTGCTTTTTATGTACAATGTTGGTACATCCTTAGCATGTGTGTTACTATTCATTATTGGTCTTGCCTGTGCTTACCAAGTTCCTTTGACTGATAAAGTTGTAAGTTGTGTGAAAAGTGATGTAGTAGCGAGTGCAGGATCTGTAAGTAATGCTATAGTTATGAGTTTTGGTTATTTTTTTCATACCGTTATTGCAGGCATGATGAATTTTTATTGGGATGGTAAAGTTGTTGATGGAATTCCGTTTTATGGAACCGAAGCAATGATTAAATCTATGTTAATAGTGCCTGTAGGCTTATTAATAGGAATGTTAGGTTTTTTGTTACTTAAAATTATGACAAAGAGCTTGCCAGATTTGAAGAATTAATATGCCGAACTTGTTTCATATATAGTTTATAAAGTTTTTGATTGTTTTTTATAAGTAAGGCATCTATAATCCTAAATTTGAAGTAAAATTGGCGCTACAGAGAAACTTTTTGGTATGGTTGTTAGCATCACTATTTTATGCATACCAATATATATTACGCGTAATCCCAAACATAATTGCGCCTGGGTTAATAACGAAATTCAACATAGGCATAGCGGATGTCGGTCAATTTAGCGGGTTGTACTATGTAGGCTATACGCTTGCTCACATACCTATTGGTCTTTTCCTTGATAGATTTGGGCCAAAATTTGTTTTACCTGCTTGTATTGTCTTAACATTTACTGGAACATTACCACTTATATGCTTTGATGAATGGTATTATTCAATACTTGGCAGAATAATCGTTGGAATTGGGTCATCCGCTTCAGCAATTGGGATCTTTAAAGTTGCAAGCATGTATTTTTCACAAGAAAAATCTGCGAGAATGGCCAGTTTATCTATAATAATAGGATTACTGGGGGCTATTTATGGCGGGTTACCTCTAGATTTTTTACTAAATAAATTTGGTTGGAATTATGTTATTTACACTTTCTCAGCATTTGGTTGTTTGCTCGCCTTGCTGTTATTCTTTATAACGCCAAGCGTTAAAGCACAGGAGAGCACAAATGATAATGTGTTTCAGAATTTAAAAACTGTACTTTTCAACAAACATGTCATTCTGATAGGCTTTTTTGGTGGCTTAATGGTTGGTCCATTGCAGGGTTTTGCTGATGCTTGGGCAAAAACGTTCTTATATGAAGTATATCAAATGACCGCAGATCTAGCATCTTTACTTCCTTCTCTTGTGTTTATAGGTTTTGGAGTTGGGGCATTCTTTTTAGCTTACTTGCTGGAGAAGTATCCGAATAAACATTACGAAGTAATCATTGCATGTTCTTTTGCAATGATTACCAGCTTCCTCCTGCTTTTTACACAGGTTGGTGGTCTGTATGTTGTTCTGCCTGCACTTCTTGTTATAGGTTTCGCTTCTGGATATCAAATAGTAACACTGTACAAAGCATTAAGTTATGTGAATAATAACTTAATAGGATTAACTACAGCTGTATCAAATATGATAGTTATGGTTTTTGGCTACCTTTTTCACACTGGAATTGCAAAAATAGTGGATTTATATTGGGATAGAGCGGTAATACAAGGAAATCCTATATATGGTACTAAGCTGCTGATAGAAGCAATGTCAATCATTCCTGTATGTCTACTCTTAGCTGTTTTTGGGTTTATGTGGTTAAAGAAACAATCTTAAAATTACTTGATATATTTTAAGATCATTGAATTAAATGGAGTTTGATCTATGACGAGTGTTTCGGAAAGAATCTGTGACTCTAAAAATAACTTGAAGTCTTTTGATAACGAGGTTTATCAGTTTATAGAAAAAGAGTTACAACGCCAAAAGTCACAATTGCAATTAATTGCATCAGAAAATTTTGCAAGCAAGGCGGTAATGGAGGCACAAGGCTCTTTTCTGACTAATAAATACGCAGAAGGTTATCCAGGTAAAAGATATTACTGTGGTTGTGAGCATGTGGACAAAATTGAAAGTCTGGCTATAGAGAGACTTTGTAAGTTGTTTGGTGTAAAATTTGCAAATGTTCAGCCTCACTCTGGTTCTCAGGCAAATCAAGCAGTGTTTGCTTCACTGCTTACTCCGGGTGATACAATACTTGGGTTATCGCTAAGTTGCGGTGGACACCTAACTCACGGTGCAGCACCAAGCCTTTCTGGTAAGTGGTTTAAATCGGTTCAGTATACAGTTAACAAAGATACTTACCTGCTCGATATGGATGAGGTAGAAAAGCTTGCATTCGAACATAGACCAAAATTGATCATAGCTGGTGCTTCTGCTTATCCAAGGAAAATGGACTTTGAGCGTTTTCGTGAAATTGCAGATAAAGTTGGTGCATACTTGCTTGCGGATATTGCTCACTATGCTGGACTTATTACAGCAGGTGAATACCTATCCCCTGCTCAGTATGCACATGTTATAACTTCCACAACTCACAAAACTTTGAGAGGTCCTCGAGGTGGAGTGGTGATGACAAATGATGAAATGTTACATAAAAAAATTCAATCCGCGGTTTTTCCAGGACTGCAAGGTGGCCCACTTATGCATGTGATAGCTGCAAAAGCTGTTGCATTTAAAGAAGCATTGATGCCTGAGTTTAAAACTTATAGCAAAAAAGTTGTGGAGAATGCGAAAATGCTAGCTCAAGCGTTGCAAGCACATGGGCTAAGCATTATAACCGGTGGCACTGACTCTCATATAGTGCTGGTTGACTTGAGGCCACAAAAATTGACTGGAAAAGACGTTGTGGATAGCCTTGAGAGAGCTGGCATTACCTGCAATAAAAACTCCGTACCGTTTGACACAGAAAAACCAACCATTACTTCTGGGCTACGTTTTGGCACTGCTGCTGAGACAACGCGTGGGCTTGAGGCGGAAAATTTTAAAGAAGTAGCTGATCTAATAAATGAAGTAATTCAGGGATTGATCAACGGAAATAGCTCAAATGTTGAAGGAGCGGTGAAAAATAAAGTTGAGAAGATTTGTAAAGATTTTCCTATTTATTACAAATAGCCTCCTCTTCCTGTCATTCCAGTGCCTCCTCTCCTGTCATCCCAGTGCGTGACACTGGGATCTAATTTTTTATGCAAAATTATTATATTTATATACTTGCAAATAGATACAATTTGAAATAATTTACATTATGAAGTTACGAACCAGTGTCACGCACTGGGATGACATGGATTTCACGGGTTCTTAAACTGTTTTAGCTATAAGCATTAAGAAATTTACCAAATCAAAAAAAAGGCAAAAAAACCCCCGTGATGCGAGTTTTGACCCTTTAATACTGTAACTTGGCGCTGTAATAATGTGCTGACGCTTAGTTTAAGCGCGATTTTGGCTGCATGTGAAAAAATTTAAAAGACATGTAGCCCCAATAAATACCTTAAGTTTTTTACTAAATTTTTGTCATTGAATCCGCGCGGATCAAAAACAAGTTTTGAGTCAGAAATACCCTGAATGATATGATAATAAGATTGGCGGGGTTTGTCAAGGGGTTTCTTTGTTTGTGCTAAAGTTTGTTATGCAAGAAGTCTGTTGACTTCTTGCATACTTTGGTCTATATAATTCTAGCGCCTTAAGTTACCGATATGCCCGACCTAAAGACAATGATGTTAAATTTTGGACCCCAGCACCCGGCTGCACATGGAGTGTTGCGTCTTGTTTTGGAGATGGACGGTGAAGTAATCGAAAGGGCTGACCCCCATATCGGGCTTTTGTACCGCGGTACTGAAAAATTAATAGAACATAAAACATATCTCCAAGCTTTGCCTTATTTTGATCGCCTTGACTAAGTATCACCAATGTCACAAGAGCATGCATATTCGCTATGTGTAGAGAAATTGTTACAATGCAAAGTTCCAGTCAGGGCAAAATATTTACGTGTTTTGTTTTGTGAGCTCACAAGAATACTAAATCATCTACTCAATATCTCCTCTCAGGCACTTGATGTTGGGGCGATGACTCCTCTTTTATGGCTTTTTGAAGAAAGAGAAAAGATACTGGAATTTTACGAAAGAGCTTCAGGTGCAAGGTTCCACGCAGCTTACATCAGACCAGGTGGGGTTGCAGCAGATGTTCCAGAAGGTCTAATTGAAGATATTGCAAAGTTCATAGAGCAATTTCCAAAGTATATAGACGATGTTGATGAGCTTTTAACAGAAAATAGAATATGGAAGCAGCGTACCGTGGGAATCAGCGAAATATCAATTAAGCAGGCGCTTGATTGGGGTTTTAGTGGATCAATGCTGCGTGCTGCTGGGCTTGCTTGGGATTTGCGAAAGAGTCAGCCATATGAGGTATATGACCAACTAGATTTTGATATACCGATCGGCCAAAATGGTGATTGTTATGATCGTTATTTAGTAAGGATGGCGGAAATTAGGCAGTCTATTGGCTTGGTAAAGCAGTGTATAGAGAAAATGCCTGAAGGGCCGGTAAAAACTGAAGATAGAAAAATTTCTCCACCGCCAAGAGCAGAGATGAAAAAATCTATGGAAGCTCTAATTCACCATTTTAAGCTTTATTCAGAAGGATATCATGTACCAGAAGGTGAGGCTTACGCAGCTGTTGAAGCACCGAAAGGCGAGTTTGGAGTATATATAGTTTCAGATGGTACCAATAGACCATATAGATGCCGAATAAGAGCACCTGGCTTTGCACATTTACAAGCCTTGGATTTTATGGCAAAAGGGCACATGCTTGCTGACGTTGCCGCAATTATTGGCTCACTTGATATAGTTTTTGGTGAGATTGATAGATAGCTATAGCTTACCATTATTTACAAATAAAATCAATAAAAACGCCTTCTTTAAAGTATGCTCTTATAGTATTTCATGGTAGAAAATAAGTTAAAGAATGTTTTACAAAATGATACTACGTAATTTACTGTTTTTGCTGCCGCCTGAAATTGCCCACTCCTTGGCAATCACAATGTTAAAAAGGATATCTTGTAGAAAACCCATAGAACTACCAGAGTCTTTAAACGTAAACTTCTTTGGTAATAAACTCAGGAGCCCTGTGGGTCTTGCTGCAGGTTTTGATAAGAATGCAGAAGTTATAAGGCCCATGCTCTCATTTGGTTTTGGGTTTATTGAGGCTGGTACTGTAACTAAATATCCTCAATACGGGAACAAAAAACCGAGAATTTTTCGGTTAATTCAAGATGAAGGAATAATTAATAGATTGGGGTTCAACAATAAGGGAGTAGACTACTTTCTTAAACAAATAAATGAACCCAAGCTTGAAGATTGCATTTTCGGCATCAATATAGGAAAAAATAGCACATCGAAGGACCAAGTCAGTGACTATGTTGACTTAATAAAGATGGTATATGGAAAAAGTAATTATATAGTACTGAACATCTCATCTCCAAACACACCTAACTTACGCAATCTGCACAATAAACAAGAACTATCGAAATTGCTGAAATCCATAACTCTAACCAGGAAATCAATTGATAATTCTGGATCCACGCCAATAATACTGAAAATTTCACCAGATATAGATCAGCAAACTAAAGAAAATATCGCTGAGCTTGCACTAGAATATAAAATTGACGGCTTGACAGTAAGCAACACTACGGTCAGTCGAGATAATCTGCACTCCCATTATAGTGAGAGTGGTGGACTGAGCGGCAGGCCACTGTTTAAACTCTCAACTGAGTTATTGAGTGACATGTATAAACTAACCAAGGGCAAAATATTATTGATGGGCTGTGGAGGAATTTCAAGTAGTGCTGATGCATATAAAAAAATAAAAGCAGGAGCATCTTTAGTACAACTGTATACTGCTCTCATATACCAGGGGCCTCAAGTTGTGAATAAAATCAATCTGGAGCTTGCAGAGCTAGTAAGAAGAGATGGATTTAATAATATCAGTGAGGCAGTGGGTTGTGATTGTAAACTTTAGAAGCTGTTCCATTTTAATAGAATAAAACTAATTTTTGATATAAAGATATAGTGGGGAATACTTACTTTTAACACAACAAGTATGAAAAGCTTGAACGACGCTATATCTAAAATCATTAACTATAGATTTAAAAACGATGCTATACTAGAAGAAGCATTAACTCATCCAAGCTTAAATAAAAGGAACAGTAAAAATCAAATTGAAAATTATGAAAGGTTGGAATTTTTGGGTGATAGTATTTTAAATATGGTTGTGTCTGCCATACTATTTAAACTGTTTCCTGAAGAAAAAGAAGGAGCATTAGCAAAAAGAAAAATGGATTTAGTCTGTGGCAGCACTATTGCTAATGTTGCTAAAGAGATAAAGTTGGGTGAATTTATCATCATGAATAATAGTGAACGCTGCAACGGAGGAAAATGTAACCTAAAAAACCTAGAAAACGCATTTGAAGCACTGATAGGTGCGATTTACATTGATGGCGGATTTAGAAATGTTGAAAAATTTGTTGTCCAATATTGGAAAAAACTAGCTAAAGATATGCTTAACCCTCCTCAAGACCCTAAAACCTCGTTACAAGAATGGACACAGAAAAATAAACTATCCTTACCAGAGTATGAGCTTGCAAAACAAACTGGACCAGCACACAACCCCGAATTTACTATATCAGTTTGCATAGAAAATTATGGCGAAGTTTCTGCATGCGCTTCTAGCAAAAAGGTTGCTGAACAAAAAGCCGCTGAGTTAATGCTAGAAAAAATTAACAACAATGAGAAAAACAATTCAACTTAAGCAATTAATCCAAGTTTCAAGGAAGCCAACAACAAAGTATTTTGACTAAAAAATAAGCTATCTTTGTGGGCTATTCTTATAGATGAGAGCCTTAAAGCTATAAGTTTGTGGTATTTAGTATAATGATCTTCCCAGATGAAAACAAAACTCAATACATTTTTAATATTTTTATAGAAATCTATTAGAATGGTTTTGTATGCTTTTTTCTAATGGCTATTTTTAGATGCTTAATGCCCCTTTTGCTCATTTCTTGCACATGCCTACCTATTCAGGGATATAATAAAGACCTTACAAAAATAGACGACAAAGATCATCATGATATAAGTGAGCACGCCCATTCAATAAAGCAATGTAAGGACAGAATGTCTATTTTGGAAAACGACGAACCAGCAGTACCAGAAATTGTGCCCTTGCCCATAAAGTTTCCTGATCTTACAGCCAGTAGTCAGCTTATTTCGATTAATATTAGTGAAGAAGTGCCAGTAAAGGATTTGCTAATTGAGATAGGAAAACTTTCTGACATTAACTTGGGTATAGATCCAAAAATATCAGGTAATATCATTTTAAAGTTGAAAGATAAAAATATAAATGAAGTAATTCAGAGCATAGCTGATAGCGCCAAACTGCGTTACTCAACAAATAATGGTGTGATTAGAATTGAGCAGGATTTACCGTACGCACAAAATTATTACGTGGACTTCATCAATATTCAACACTCTGCTCAAAGTAGCTTCGTTGTTAATAACAACATAACTAGTAGTGATAGAAGCAATGCTGATAAGGATTACAATAGCGTTATGAAATCTCAATATAGCAGTGATTTGTGGAATTCATTGGAAAAGGGTTTGAATGCAATAATGGATGTCAATGGTGTAGATGATGGAGAATTCCTTTCATCCAATAGAGAAACTGGTGTTATTATTTTGAATGCTAGAAAAAATATCCACAAAGCTGTCGAAGAATATATTAATAAAGTTAAGCAGTTAGCGTCTTCTCAAGTAATGATAGAAGCAAAGATAGTTGAAGTCGTGTTAGACGACAAATACCTTTCTGGTATCAACTTAAATGACTTACGCGATGGAACCAAATCTGTAATGAATCAAGATAATTCCATTATTAATCTAGCAATGAACTTTGAAGCGAGCGATCTAGGAAATTTAGTAAAAAGTTTAGATAAATTTGGTACTTCAACTGTGATTTCAAGTCCTAGAGTACATGCCATAAACAATCAGCAAGCGATGATTTCTTTCACTAAAAATCACGTTTATTTTACTTCTGACATACAAAAAGATACTAAAAACTCCAGTCAGACCTTAGTTACCAAGATGAACAGCGTTCCAATAGGTGTTGTGTTAATAATCCATCCAAGCATTAATATTGATACTAGTGAGATATTCATGGACATACACCCAACTTTATCAAGAATTAACGGCTATACCAAAGACCCAAATATAGAGTACGTAGCACAGCAGAGTAAAACGAAATTAAATAGTGACATCCCAATTATTGAAATTAGAGAAATGAACTCCATGTTAAAGATAAAGAGTGGTGAAGTTATGGTAATTGGAGGACTTATAGAGCATAGAGAAGATAAGCAAAGCTTGTTACATCAGAAGTCAAAAAGGCTGGCAGATAACATGAGAACAGTAGAAACCGTTATCTTTTTAAAAGCAACGATTGTTCCAACGTTTGGCTTGTTGGACAAAAAAGATAAGAATTTATATATATATATTAACTAAAAATTAAATATCAAACCGATTTCAATATTGTGAGTGGATATATCATCTGCAATAGGCACCGGAATGCTGAAGTAACGATAACCTAGTAAGGCTTTGACTTC
>NZ_JAAXCS010000046.1:0-9665 GCF_013309895.1 Wolbachia endosymbiont of Atemnus politus
ATAATTTATATAATCCGCCAATAAATACCTTAAGTTTTTTACTAAATTTTGTCATTGATCCTGCAGGTCAAAAACAAGTTTTGAGTCAGAAATACCCTAATTGCCATGATAATGAGATTGGCGGGAGTTGTCAAGTGGTTTGTGCATTTAATTCGTTTTTATGGGTTACTTGCACATGTTGTAAATATTATACCAACAATCCACTATTTTTTTTATGTCTTGTTGCTTAGTCTCTGGACCTATACTAATCCTAATTGAACACTCCGCTTGCTCTTTTGTTGCCCCCATTGCAAGCAAAACATGAGAAGGCTCAACTTTTCCAGAAGAACATGCAGAACCATTGCTAACTGCAATATTATTTAAGTCAAAATGCATGAACTGTACATCACTCTTTACTCTTGGCATATAAATTAGGCTTGTATTTGGCAGCCTTTTAGAGTTTTTGCCAAAGATTTTGATGCCACTGACAAGATTTAATAATTCACGCTCCAATTGATCACGTAACTCCTTTATTTTACCCACTTTTGACAGGAGATTTGGAATATTTTTCAATGCTGCAGAAAGACCTACAATTGCAACAATATTTTCCGTACCACCACGCAATCCTTTCTCTTGCCCACCACCTATTATAATAGGCTCTATTACAAGCTTTTTGTCAAATATTAGAACCCCACTGCCTGCTATACCACCAAATTTGTGAGCAGATAAAGTGAGTAAATCTACTCCTAAATCCTCCATGTTAACTTCAATTTTCCCAATACTCTGAGCAGCATCAGTGTGACAGATTGCTCCGAATTTACGCGCTATTTCAGCTATTTCCTTAACAGGCTGAATAACCCCAGTTTCGTTATTGGCCATCATAACTGAAACTATTACTCTATTTCCCTCAAGTTGGCTTAGAATCTTTTCTAGCTCTGAAAGATCAACGATACCTTCCTGATTAACGGGTACTATATGTGGATCATACGCAGAATTAAGAATTGAAGGATGTTCTACAGCTGAAATCACGTGCCGATAACCTGTTATTCCTCTCATAATAAGATTATTTGCTTCAGTTGCACCAGACGTAAAAACTATCTCTTTATCGTTTGGAACGCCAATAACGCCACACACGTTATCTCTTGCATCCTGAAGAACTTTTCTTGCTTCTTGTCCCTTTCTATGTGATGACGAAGGATTCAGAATTTGTTTTGACAAAACCTTAAGTATACTCTTCTTCGCACCATCACTAACTGGAGAAGTTGCATTATAATCAGCATATACATAATCACTATCTCCTAAAGAAAACGGACTTGAAGGTTGATCTGTCATTTTATTAGAAAAATTCTTTACTATTGGTTACAACAGTCATATATATTAGCTTAGAACAGTAAAGAACTTATTGCAAAAACAGTGAAATTAATACATAATTAATATATGCATAATTTACATATCTATTAAACAGGTTTTTACTAGGAGCAAATATGGTAGAAGTTTTTTTGAACAACACAGCAAAAAAGATAGAAGGTGAGTATCACCAAAGCAAAAATGCCAATGCGCCGGTTGTGTTAATTCTACATCACCACCCTCAATATGGCGGTAACATGGATAGTAAAATGATACACAGTATATACACATCTTTTATTAACAACAATTTTTCTGCATTGAAAATTAACTTTCGCGGTGTGGGAAAATCCACTGGAACTTTTGATAAGGGTATAGGAGAATTAACTGACGCTGCAGTAGCGATTGATTGGCTTCAAGAACATAACCCCAGCAACATTCCAATTTGGATTGCTGGTTTTTCTTTTGGAGCATGGGTGGCTATGCAGCTGACAATGCGCCGACCTGAGATAGTAGGCTTTATCGCTCTTTCTCTTCCGGCAACTAAGTATGATTTCTCCTTTCTTTCTCCTTGTCCAGTTCCTGGGCTTATAATACAAAGCAGTAACGATACAATTTCAGAAGAAAGCGATATAACAGAACTAGCAACAAGGCTGATAAACTCAGCAAAAAGCGATTACATGGAATACCACATAATAGATGATACCAACCACTTTTTAAGAGATAAAGAAGAAGAGGTGGCTAAAATCATAGATGGTTATATAAAACTGCGCTTGAGTAGTGCAGCTATTTCTTCCCAAAAGACCCAAAAAGAGGTAAGGATAAGAGAGTATGCTTAATTAGAAAAAGGTTTGATTATGTTTAAGAAATTACTGCTATGTATTCTAGCTACCTTTACACTACAGGGAGGTTGTTCACCACGTAAGCTAAAAAGTCCGTGTATAAAAGGGAATGAAAGTACTTCGTGCAAGCTATACCCTGCTAATGACCATTGGCTGGGTAAGTACAAGGTAAATAGATCCTAGTATAACTATTTACAACTTTACTAATGATCCATTTTTTAACTGTAAGACACGGTCTGCTTTTTCTGCAAGGAGATGATTGTGTGTTACTATAAGCATAGAGCTGTTATTTTCCTTTACATATGAATATAACAGCAAAAACACATTCAAAGAATTTGTTGGATCCAAATTGCCTGTTGGCTCATCTGCAAGTAAAAGCTTTGGAGAATTTACAATGCTTCTTGCAATTGCAATTCTTTGCCTTTCTCCACCAGAAATTTCGGATATCATACTGCTTGCTTTGTTTTCCAGACCAAATTTTTCCAATATTGCCTGCGCATTTTTTATCGCTTCAGTTTTGCTTTTTCCTGCAATAAGCTGAGGAAGAATAACATTTTCCAATACTGATAATTCTTGCAACAAATAGTGAAATTGGTAAACAAAGCTAAGGAAACTTCTTCTTATATGAGTTTTATATTTATTGCTGGCTTGTGTGCAATTTATCCCATCTATTATCACCATACCTGAAGTTGGCTTATCCAGCAAGCCTGCAATTTGCAATATAGTTGTTTTTCCTGATCCCGAACTGCCAATTAATGCAACCACTTGTCCTTTTGTAACCCTTAGGTTGATATTTTCTATGACAGCAGGACTTTCTTTGAAGCTTTTACCTACAGAAGCCAGCTCTAGCGCTACATCACCACTCATATTTACAAGACCCAACAGACGTTTAAACTCTGGTAGTAATTAAATTGAGAAGCTGTTACCACATCCACACCGAGACTTAGCAAGAGCATTTTTTATTTGAAAACCAGAACCACTTAGACTCTCAGTATAATCTATAACTGAGTTATTCAAAAATTTTGCTGAACAATTATCGACCATTAATACAGGATTTCCATTTTCATCATGAACTACTATATCTTTACTTTTTTTACTGAAACTAGAGTGACCCTTATAGTCCTCGCTGTCTTCATAATCATCATCATCTTCGTCATCAAATTCATCATCTTCGTCATCACCAAAAGATAGATTTTTATTTATTTGATCCATGAGAAAATTGTACTTGAAACCAGAACATCCGCCACCTGAAACTGCAATTCGCAAAATAGAATTCTTACTTTCTTCCTGCTCTACAAGAGAGTGAATCTTTTCTAATGCACTGTCAGTTAAGTTAATATTGTAATTTGTTGACATAGTTACCGCCGTTTATTATTGATAGCTTATTATAGTAGAAATTTTACATGTCAAACAATAATTTTCTATTAAGTTATGCGTGTTTCCCAAGCAAAACAATAGGAAGATATTTTAAAGAACCAGAGGATGAAAACCGTAGCTGCTTTCAGCGTGATAGAGATCGCATTATCCATTCTAATGCGTTTAGAAAATTGGAGTACAAAACACAAGTTTTCATCAATTATGAGCATGACTACTATCGTACTCGGCTTACTCATAGCCTTGAAGTTGCACAAATTGCAAGATCTATTGCGCGTAGACTAGGTTTAGACGAGGATATTACTGAATGCATAGCACTTGCACATGACCTTGGTCATCCCCCATTTGGTCATACAGGTGAAAACGCTCTAAAGAAATCAGTTCAAGATTTGAACCTTGATACCGAAAAATACGAATTTGACCATAACGTCCAGGCTATAAGGATTTTAACTTATCTTGAACAAAAACATGCTGACTTTGATGGTATGAATCTAAGCTGGGAGGTAGTAGAAGGAGTTGCAAAGCATAACGGCCCCTTGCTTGGTCAGAATGCAGTATCCCACACAAACAATCAGCTATTGCTAGAATATAATGAAAAATATGATTTAAAACTTGAAGAATTTTCAAGCATTGAAGCACAAGTTGCTTCAATTGCTGATGATATTGCATACGGCGTCCATGACCTTGACGACGCATTGAGAGCAAGTTTAGTGACTGTAGAAGACTTGCTTGATATTCCTTTAATTGGAGAAACGTTTAAAGACGTAAAGAGTAGATATTCAAAATTGCCTAAGTGTAAGCTCATACATGAATCACTGAGTAGAACCATAGGAATTATGATAAGAGATGTTGTTTCTCAGACTAAAAAAAATATTGAAGATCACAAAATAAAAAGTGTAGAAGACGTGAGAAGTTTAAATAAAATGCTAGTCACGTTCTCACCAGAAGTGGCAAACGCTACAAAAGAAATGAAAAAATTCAACATGGAAAAAATATATAGAAGTTATAAACTCAATAGAACGATGAACAAAGCAAAACGTATAGTACAGGAGCTTTTTCAATGTTTTTATGAAAACCCAGGGTTATTGCCCACAGAGTGGAACAAGCTCGCCTATGAATTCGAGCGTTCAGTAGTAATATGTGACTATATTTCAGGCATGACAGACAGATTTGCTATACACGAGCACAGAAGAATTTTTGACACCTCATACGAAATGACTTCTTTCTAATGACTGATGACCACTTCATGTCAATTGCACTAAAACTCGCAGAAAAAGTTCTTGGAAGTGTTGCCCCAAACCCTGCTGTTGGATGTGTCATTGTAAAAGATAGTGTAGTGGTTGGTAAGGGCTACACAGGGATCGGTGGACGCCCACACGCAGAAGTAGTTGCTCTGCAAAATGCTAAAAATTCTACTCACGGTGCAACTATGTACGTTACTCTTGAGCCATGCTGCCACTTTGGAGTTACAAAACCTTGCACCGCAGAAATCATAAGAGCTGGGGTAAAAAGGGTAGTAATTGCAACAATCGACCCCGATAAAAGAGTTTCAGGTATAGGCATTAAAGCTCTAGAGGAAGCTGGAATTGAAGTTGAGCAAGGTATTATGCAAAAAGAAGCAGAAAAACTGAACGTTGGCTTTTTCACCACTCAGAAATTACATAGACCATTTATAGCTTGCAAAATAGCAACGACTCTTGATGGAAAAATCGCAACATTTACAGGCGACAGCAAATGGATAACTAGCAAAAATACAAGAAACTGGGTACACGAGCTTAGAGCAAAATATGACGCAATCATGATCGGCAGCAACACCCTAATTAACGATGATCCACTGTTAACTTGCAGATTACCAGATTTTGAAGATAGATCGCCAGTAAGGCTAATTATCGACAGCCAAGGAAAATTGAAGGAGAAGTATAATATTGCGAAAACTGCAGATAAAATAATAACTTGGGTAATCAAAAATAAGGAAGCAAAGGAAAAAATAAAAAACATCAACTACTTGAAAGTCAATTCAAACGATGAGGGCAAAATCTGCCTAAAAGACATGGTGTCAAAACTTGTTTCAGAAATCGGTATAACAAGGGTATTAGTTGAAGGTGGAGGGATGTTAATCACAGAACTACTGAAGCATAATTTAATCGACAGGTTGATAATCTGCCGTAGTGGTAAAATTCTAGGTAATGACGCCACTCCTTTTATAGGAAATTTAGGAATTCAATCTATCAATAACTGCTACCAATTCAAGAAAACAGAGATAATAGACTTTGAGGAGGATATAGTTGAGGTTTGGGATAGATTACAATAGCTTTATATGTTTGAATGAAAAGAAAGAGGTAGGAATGCCCCCACCCCTCCTGTACTACTTAGTTTAGGCTTTTTCTGTTTCAAGTACTTTGTCTTTAAATACTTTAACAATACTAGGATCATTTAATGAACTTTTAACTTTTTCATTAAAATCATCTGAATTCAGCTTTTTATCCAGATCAGCTTTGGTAGCTAAATCTTTAGTTTTTGCTTCGATTTCCTTTCTAACATTTTCAATTGTTACCTTTTCAACATTTCCAGATGTCTCAGCTCCATTTATTTCTTCATTCTTATGCATTTGCTGATATGAAGAAATAGCTAGTATAGTGAAATATATGGCAGCAATAAATAGCGCTGCAATTCCAACAGGATTAACAATTGTGCTAATAAGTGCCAAAGATTCAGGTACAGCAATTACTTTAGTAGCAATCAATACTGTTGTTATTGCTGCCGCTAAAGATGCAAGTGCAACCGTACCTTCAATACCCATTTTTGTTATGTGTACCGTGTTTCCCCACTTCCATATGCTTTTATTCATAATAACCTTCCTTAAGAGACTAATAATAAATCTAGCATATATACATATTGGCATACACAATCAAGTTATTTTTTTGCAAATATAATTTTAGCTGTAAATCTGCTCTCTACCAGCTATACGCAGTTAGCTGGTTCAGATTTTCTTAACCACAGAAACAGAACTAAAAACCCCTTGACAACCCCCGCCAATCTTATTATCATGCTGTTAAGGGTATTTCTGACTCAAAACTTGTTTTTGACCTGCGCAGGATCAACGACAAAAATTTAGTAAAAAACTTAAGGTATTTATTGGCGGATTATATAAATTATTGGGGCTACATGTCTTTTAAATTTTTTCACATGCAGCCAAAATCGTGCTTAAACTAAGCGTCAGCACATTATTACAGCGCCAAGTTACAGTATTAAAGGGTCAAAACTCGCATCACGGGGATTCTTTTGCCTTTTTTCTTGCTTGGTAAATTTTTTAATATTTATAGCTAAGGCAATGTAAGAGCAACGAAAAAGGTGTCATTCCAGCACTCCTATGATGCCATTCCGGCGCTCCTATGATGTCATCCCAGTACTGGGATCTAGTAAACTTATTTACTGTATATGAAAAGTTATTATACTTGCAAGTAAATACAATAAAGCTCTATATATAGGTGTTACGTCAAATTTAGTTAAACGGGTTTGGGAACACAAGAACAACTAGTTTCACATCAAAGTACAATGTTTGTAAATTGGTCTATTATGAAGAGTTTCAAGACATAAATTTAGCAATTAGTAGAGAAAAATTGCTAAAAAGCTGGAAGAGGAAATGGAAAATGAACTTAATTGAACAAACAAATCAGGAATGGAAGGATTTATATGATGAAATTGTATAATAATGAAGACTGGATCCCAGTGTCACGCACTGGGATGACACTATGGAGGTGCTGGAATGACACACCCATAACCTTGTCATTCTAGCGCGTGACGCTGAGTTTTTATATTTATATAGTTTATAAAGTTAAGGCCAGTGTCACGCACTGGGATGACACTATGGAGGTGCTGGGATGACAGGAGAGGAGGCACTGGGATAACAAGAAAGGGAGCATTGGCATGACACCATTTTGCCAGTGTCAAGCACTTGGACGACACCATTATAGAGTGCCAGTGTCACGCACTGGGATGACAAAAAAAGGGTACTGAAATGACATCCTCATGGTAGCACAATGTTCGTACAGTTGTAGGTAGACATCCAGAAATCTTAATTTTGTTTTAGCTGGCTTGAAATTAAATATCTTGACATTTATTCAATACTACTATATAATAACTATGTGCATTTTTACACTATGGCAATAAAATTACCTTGCAATAGGTGTATTGGACCCGAGGGCAGTACTCGGCGCCTCCACCATATTTTTAATTTACATGGGGGCGAATAAGGATCGACATGCATAGTAAAGAATGGTAACTTTGCTCGGTTAGATACCACCGCTAAGAGTTCATAATTTAGATGCAAACGATAATTTTGCTGCTAGCGGTAATGAATTCCGTGTTGCTGCTTGATTTAGCACAACCAGTTTATTACTAAAGCACGGTTCAGGGGACGCCGGGTAACAGAAGTTCCCCCGAAATTTACGTGTTTAAAATTTGTATGGATAATATAGGTTACAAGAAATCACTCAATTCTATAAAGTTTCAAGTTATCAGAAAGGCTTTAGATATTGCATCAGGTGATAGTTTTACTCCTCACTTAGAAATATTATTTTTCACAGGTTTTAATGGTGTGATCGTACCAGATTATTTGAAAAAGTCATACCCTACTCAAATGCTTATTATATTACAGCATCAATTTTATGATTTGAAAGTTTTTGAGGATGAATTCAGCGTCAGTTTGAGTTTTCACGGAAAAAGAGAGCAAATCACTGTACCGTTTTTTGCTATTAGCGAGTTTCATGATAAAATTTCAGGGGATGTTTTAATATTTAGTATTGATTCTGAAAAAGAATACAAAAGCGAAAAATGCACTAAAAAGTCACCAAATGGCAGTATTATATCCATAGACCAATTACGTGGTGAGTAGCTTTATAAACAAAAAATATTAATAGAAAGAGGCGGTTTAATTAAGTAATAGAACGGAGACCATAAATTAAACTTTTAATAATACAGGTAGCAAAATTTTTTCTACATATCAGCAACTTTCTTTATTGAAAAATTAAACGAAATGTGGTAAAATAACTATAGTAGTAGATTTTGGTAAAACTTATGGCAGATTCAGGGATTAATATAGCACTCGATCAAGAAACTTCACATAATCTTGCTAAGTTAGCTGAAATTACCAAGGAATCCGTTCAAGAATTAGCAAAAAGGTTAGTCATAGAAGGAATCGAGTGCGAAGTAGAAGATATTGCGTTATATAAAACTGTTAAGGAATGTGAGGATATAGACTGGAGCACAGTGCTATCTGAAAGGTCGAGGACATAAACTGAAATACGATATTGTCCGCTCAAAAAACTTTACTGAAAGGGATTTTCCCAATTTTCCAAAAACAATAAGATCGAGGATTACAAAAGCGATAAACGAGCGGCTTACAACTGATCCAATTAAATTTGGTAAACCGTTACGTGGCAGACTAAAAGGGTATAGAAGAATAAGGGTCGGTAATTATCGAATTATTTATACTGTAAATATCGCAAAGCATAAAGTGTTTGTTGCTACAGCAGGACATAGAGACACTATTTATGAGCAGATAAAGTTATCAGACTTACTATAAACACTATATATATTTTTATACAGTCATCCTTCCTGATCTATTCTCCACCTTAGGTGGCTCTGCTCAGCTTTTATTATTGAAAAATTAAAAAAAATGCTGTATAATTACTATAGTAGTAGATTTTGGTAAAACTTATGGCAAACATAGTTATCAGTAAAGAAACTTTACAGCATCTTACTGAGTTATCTGAACTTACTAAGCAGCCTGCTCAAGAGTTAGCAGAAAGGCTAATCAGTAAAGCAATTGAAGATGAAATGGAGGACTTTTTATTATCTGTGGTTGCTAATGAGTATGATGTTGAAGGTGCAGAAACAGTTGATTTCAAAGATGTTCAGTGGAGATGTTGATCATAAAGACGCCAAGTGGATTACAAAATCAAATTTTTAAGGAATGTTACTGAAGAAGATCTTCCAGCTTTATCGGTAAAAATAGAATCAAGAATAAAGAAAGCAATACAGGAACGTCTTACAGTAAATCCAGTGAATCTTGGCGAGCCTTTACAATACAGCTTTAAGGGGTTTAGAAGACTAAGAGTTGGTGAT